>DASUAN010000027.1:0-4411 GCA_035763765.1 Candidatus Deferrimicrobiaceae bacterium | reverse complement strand
CGGCTCCGGGAGATCCACCGGAAGCACCACCCGCGGGGGTAGGACCCCGTCGCGCGGACGCCGGGGGGCTTCCGCCGCCCGGCGCACGGGAGCGGTCGACGGAGGAAGGGGTCAACGGGTCGTCCCGGTCTTCCCCGTTTCCGGTTCGTCCTTCTCGAACAGGGGCTTCTGCTCCACGGCCGGCTTCAGGACCTTCCCATGCCGGCGCATGTCCTGACGGTGGCGCAACCTGGCGTAGTCGATCCCCGCCTCGACGGTGGGAAAGACCCGTTCCCGTTCCGTCGGGTCGAACAGGTTCCGGACGCGAACGTCGGCGACGGCGGACTGCTTCGTCCACGTCCCGTCCACGGAGATGAAGGAGAGTTGATACCGCCCGAAGACGGCCCGGGCCCGGACGATCGTTCCCTCGTGGTCGTAGTCGTACGCCACCGGGACGTGTTCCTGGATCAGAGCGATGCCGTGGAAGACCTTCATGGGAAGCCATCACCCCCTTCGGTCCAGGTGACGCTTCGATCCGGAAGGGATGCCGCGCCCCCTGAATGTATACTGTATACAGTTGTTCCTGGCCTGTCAATCCGGATCGGCGGCTTCTGCTGCGTCGGTTTCGATCGGCCGGGGGTCAGGCTTCGGGAGCTTTCCCCCGGACCGGCGCGGGCGGGGGTCGCTACGGTTTCCCGCGCTTCTCCCCGGAAGGCGGTTTTTCGGGCGGCTTCTTCTCCTTCTTTTTTGCGGCGACATACTTTTCGACGATGACCCCGCATTTCGGACAGGTCGAAAACTCGATATCGACTCTCAAGTAATGGCAGCTCGGACAAAAATTCGTTTTTCCCCTCGGAAGAATTCCTTCCGTTTCCGCCGGATCCTGCCTTTCAGTATTCTCCGGTTCGCTTCGGATTTCAACCAGCCCGTCCTGCGGCAATCGTCAGCCCTTGCTTCTTCCCCTGTCGGGGAATCGGAAAATGCGGAGATAACGACTTGTAACATGTCGTAAAACAAGGTACTTTTTACATATGGAAGTCATCACCACCCACATCAACGCGGATTTCGACACGATCGGTTCGATGCTGGCCGCCCGCAAGCTCTACCCCGACGCCGTTCTCGTCCTGCCCGGCGCGAAGGAGGAGACGGTGAAGGGGTTCCTCCTCCAGTCCGCCCTCTACGCGCTCGAGATGAAGAAGCTGCGGGAGATCGACCTGTCGGCGGTGACCCGGCTGATCCTCGTCGACATCCGCAACGCCTCGCGGATCGGCCCGTTCCGGGACCTGATCGGCAAGCCCGGCGTGGAGGTCCACGTCTACGACCACCACCCGGAGGAGGACGCCGACATCCAAGGCAGCTTCGAGGTGATCCGGAAGGTCGGCTCGACGACGACGATCCTCGTGGAGATCCTCAAGGAACGGGGGATCCCGATCTCGCCGGACGAGGCCACGGTGATGATGCTCGGGATCTACGAGGACACGGGGTCGCTCTCCGTCCCTTCGACGACGGTCTCGGACTACCTTGCCGCGGCGCACCTTCGCGACTGCGGGGCCAACCTGGGGGCGGTGGCGGACATCCTCGCGAAGGATTTCACCGCCGAGCAGATCTCGCTCCTGTACGACCTCATCCAGGGGTCGAAGGCGTACACCGTCCACGGCGTGGAGGTGGTCATCGCCGAGGCGCGCCGGGAGGAATACGTGGGGGACTTGGCCGTCCTCGTCCACAAGCTGCGCGACATGGAGGCGGTGAACGTCCTGTTCGCCATCTGCCAGATGGGCGACCGCGTGGTCCTGGTCGCCAGAAGCCGCAAGCCCGAGGTGGACGTCGGCGCGGTGATGCGCGAGTTCGGGGGCGGCGGGCACCATTACGCGGCCTCGGCCTCCGTCAAGGACGCCACGATTTTCCAGATCCGGGAGAAAATCCTTACGATCCTCGCCGAGAAGGTGATCCCCCGACGCACCGCGGCCGACCTCATGGTCTCTCCGGTTCGCCACGCCACGGTCGACAACACGATGACCGACATCCACTACCTCCTCACGCGGTACAACATCAACGCCGTGCCGGTCCTGAAAGGGGAAGAGGCGGTCGGCATCATAACACGACAGGTGGTAGAAAAGGCGCTTTTTCATGGTCTTGGAAATGAAAGCGTCGAGGATTACATGAACACCGATTTCGACACGGTCGTCCCGGAGGATGGGATCGAACGGGTCCAGGAGATCATCATCGGGAAGAACCAGCGCCTGATCCCGGTCCTCTCGAACGGACGGGTGACCGGAATCATCACCCGGACCGGGTTCCTGCGCTTCCTCCACGACGTGCGGGACGTGGTCCACCCGGGCCCCGAGGAGGACATCCCCGCGGAAGGGATCCTCACCCGGCGCAAGGCAATCAACAACCTGATGCGCGAGCTCCTCCCGGACCGGGTGTTCGATCTTCTGGTCGCCGCCGGGGAGGTGGCGGAACGGATCGGGATGAGGGCGTACGTCGTCGGCGGGTTCGTCCGGGACCTTTTGATGCGGAACCACAACCTCGACGTCGACATCGTGATCGAGGGGGACGGAATCGCCTTTGCGGAGGTGTTCGCGAAGGAGCGGCCGTGCCGGGTGCGGCCCCACCACAAGTTCGGCACCGCGGTCCTCGTCTTCCCGGACGGCTACAAGATCGACGTCGCCACGGCCCGGGTGGAATACTACCGGGAGCCGGCGGCGCTGCCCACCGTCGAGTACAGCAGTCTGAAGCTCGATCTGTATCGGCGGGATTTCACCATCAACACGCTGGCCGTGCGGCTCAACCCCACGGGGTTCGGGGAGCTGATCGACTTCTTCGGCGCGCAGCGGGACATCAAGGAGAGGGTGCTGCGAATCCTCCACTCGCTCTCCTTCGTGGAGGACCCGTCCCGGATCCTGAGGGCGACGCGGTTCGAGCGGCGGTTCGGCTTCGCCATCGGACGGCACACCCAGAACCTGATCCGCAACGCCGTCCGGCTCGATCTCATCGGGAGGCTGCCGAAGCCCAGGCTCTTCGCGGACCTCGAACTGATCCTGAAGGAGGAAGAGCCCATCGGGATCCTGAAACGGCTTGCCGACTTCAACATCGGTCCCTCGATCCACCCGAAGATCGGCTTGGGCAGGGGGCAGATCGCCCTGCTCGAGGAGACCGCCGAAATCCTCGTCTGGTTCTCGCTCCTTTTTTTGGAGGAGAAGGTGGAGCGGTGGGCGGTCCTCTTCCTGTCGCTGCTCGATCCCCTCTCCCCCGAGGAGGCGAAGGCGTTCGCCTCGGCCCTCGGCGTGGGCCGCAGGGTGCGGGAATGGGTCCGGGTCTGCAAGGACGAGGCGGGCGAGATCAAGCAGAGGCTTCTTTCCGCCCGGGTCGTCTCCCGGAAGTTCATCTACGACTGTTTGAACCCGCTGCCGAATGAGGTAATCCTTTACATGATGGCAAAGGCGAAAAGCAACGATATCAAAAGGTATATTTCGCTCTATTTCACCCAGCTCAAATACGTGCGGCCGGCCATCTCGGGGAAGGACCTCGTCGATCTGGGGTACCCGCCCGGACCCCTTTTCAAGCAGATCCTGGACGAGGTCCTCGAGCGGAAGTTCGTGGGGGAGCTGCGCACCCGGGCCGACGAGATGTCCTTTATCCTCACGCGATTCCCGAAACCGTAGCGGCCCATCGAAAAAATACCGGCATCGACCCCGTTGCGCCGGTCATCTGCTAAGATGTAACCTTTGATAAGGAAAGGGGTCCCGGTTGTTCGATTTCGCAACGTTTCTCCACAGAGTTTCCGTCGAAGCGATTCCCCTGGTGCTGGCCATCACCTTCCACGAGGCGGCGCACGGGTACGTGGCGTTAAAGAAAGGGGACCCGACCGCGCACATGCTCGGCCGGGTGACGCTCAACCCCCTCGCGCACATCGATCCCGTGGGGACGATCCTTTTGCCGGCCGTCCTCATCCTGACCGGCTCCCCGTTTCTGTTCGGGTGGGCCAGGCCGGTCCCCGTGAACTTCCGGCTCCTCCGGGACCAGAAGCGCGACCCGATCTACGTCGCCTCGGCCGGGGTGGTGACGAACCTGATGCTTGCCGCCATCTCCGGGATCCTCTTCCGGATCATCGGATTCTTCGACCCCTACGCCGTCCAGAAGGTCTTCCATCAGGGCCTTTCGGCCCAGCCGGACGGGACGGCCCAGATGATCCTTCTGCCGGTCGCGCTCATGTGCGTGGCGTCGATCAAGTGGAACGTTCTGTTGGCGATCTTCAACCTGATCCCCGTCCCCCCCCTGGACGGCGGGAGGATCGCCGTGGGGCTGCTCCCCTATCGGTTCGCCACGGCGCGTGCCTCGGTGGAGCGGTACGGGATCCTGATCGTCATCGCCCTGTTCATGTTCGACCCGTTTGGTATAATCCGGGGGATCATCTACCCCTTGATGAGCC
>DASUAN010000026.1:0-3015 GCA_035763765.1 Candidatus Deferrimicrobiaceae bacterium | reverse complement strand
GGCCATCATATCCGCCGCATGCTTGAAGTTGGCCATCCTTTCGTGCTGGGCCTTCATCGCCTCCTCGTGACCGGCATGGGGGTCCTTCATCTGAGGTTTCTCCGTGTGGGTCCCCTCCTTGCGGGTTTCCTCCTGGTGTTCCGAGGGACTGTGGCTTGCCGCGGTAACGGCGAGAAACAAGGCTCCGGCGAAGGCGAGGATCGGCAATGCCCGGGAGAACACGTTCATGGGAATCCCCTTCTGCGGGATCGAATCGTTCGATATTCCTTACAGGAAATTATACGCGCCGCGATACACGTCGCGCCGGGAAACCCCGCATCCTCGCTGCGCGCCGGGTGGGACCCGGGGGACGGCATCCGGGTCTCCCGCAGGGTGATCGTGATCGATCCGCCCGTCTTCCCCTATCCCCGGATCCGCTTCCGGAGGGTCCCCCACGTCCTCGTGGTGAGAAAACTCTCCGGGATGTTCTCCGCCATCCTCCCGAAAAGCCCGAACGGCACGGTGAAAGTCAGCAGATTCTCCTCGACGTAGGGGCGGGCCGAGGGATCGAACAGCCCCAGGACCGCACGCGGATCGGGCTGCGTCCCTTCCTGGAGAGGGAAGGTGACGATGGCCCCGCAGCCGGAGGAGAACGGGGCGGTGACGGCCTCTCCTTCCCGGTCGAAGGATGCCAGGAAGTGGAGCCCCGCGAGGAGATCCGGAGTTGCGAAGAAGACGACGACTTCCGGGTCGTCCGCGGTGTGGGGCATGTCGGCCCGGGTGAACAGCCCGTACCGCTTCGGCGCGGGGCGGACCGGCATCCCGGCGAACTTTGCGCGCGCCAGGTCCGGGGTCTTGACGTACCGCTCGCCCTCCATTTCTCCCGGGATTCCGCAGGACAGGAAGTATTCGATCCCCTCTCTCGGCGTGTCGAGGAAGCCGAGGTAGTACCCCCCCCCGCGGCACCCGTGGTGGGTTGCCGAGAAGGCCACCGGCGTCCCCTCCGTTCTCGTTTTCGCGAGGAGGGCGAACAGGCAGGTCCTCGCCCCCTTCGGGGGGAGCAGCGTCCCTTTCGGGAGTTCGTCCGCGTACCGGAACAGGATCGGGTATTCCGACGTCCCGAACGCCTTCATGAACGTCTCGATCTGTGTTTTCATCGCGTCCTCGCTTCCCGGCCGGCTTCCGGTCCGCGGCCGCCCCGGCCTCTCCCCGAGAAGCCCGCTTTCGTCCACGGATGCTTCCCCGCGGAAACGCGGGTCGGTGTCCTTTCCCTCCCACGAAAATCCAGGGGAATGATACCATGATCGTCGCCATGTCCGAGATGCTGCGGAAGACGCCGCTGTTTTTCACTCTTTCCTCCGAGGACCTCGCCGGGATCACCGCGATCGCCTCCCGGCGCCATTACGCGAAGCGGGAGATGATTTTCCGGGAGGGGGACAAAGCGGACGGCTTTTTCGTCGTCCTCTCGGGAAACGTGAAGATCTCCAAGCTCTCCGAGGAGGGGAAGGAACAGGTCCTCCATATCCTCGAGCCGGGCCAGTCCTTCGCCGAGGCGACCATCTTCGAAGGGGGGGTCTTCCCCGCGAACGCCGAGGCGCTGGGGGATTGCGAGCTTCTCTTTTTGCCGAAGCGGCCGTTCGTCGAGCTTCTCATGAAGAATCCGAAGATGGCGCTGCGGATGCTCGGATCCCTGTCGAAGTGGCTCAAGCGGATGACGGATCTCGTGGAGAACCTCGCGCTCCGGGACGTGGAGGCGCGCCTGGTCTTCTTCGTGTCCGAAGAGATGAAGGGCCGGGGGCTGCCGCTCCGGGACGGAGCGGTGTACGAGATCCCCGTCAGCAAGAACATCCTCGCTTCCCGGCTGGGGACGGTTCCGGAGACCTTCTCCCGCACGCTCAAAAAACTCCAGGAAGAGGGGAAGATCCGCGTCAAGGGGAACCGGATCCGGATTCTCAAGGCGGATTCCCTGTTCGGCACGCTGGCTCGCTGACCGACCCGAAAGGAGGGAAAGATGATGAAACCTTGGGGATTGTCCGTGCCGTTGGTTTGCCTCATCACGTTTCTCGCCGGTCCCGTTTTCGCGGCGACGGCGCAGAAGGAGAGTCCGGTTCCCGGGGAGAGCAAGGCGTGCGTCGACTGCCACCGGCAGCAGAAGGTGGCGGCCACGGCGATCGAGGAGTGGAGGATGAGCACCCACGCCAACGAAGGCGTGGGCTGCCTCGACTGCCACGAGGCGAAGAAAGAGGACAAGGACGCCTTTGACCACTACGGAAAGCTGGTGGCCACGATCGTGACGCCGAACGACTGCGCGCAATGCCACGAGAAGGAGTCGAAGCAGTTCCAGGGGAGCCATCACGCCAAGGCGGGGGACATCCTGGGAAGCCTCGACAACTTCCTGGGGGAGGTGGTCGAGGGGCCGCCTGCCGCGATCTCCGGGTGCAAGCAGTGCCACGGAAGCATCGTGAAGATCCTCCCCGGCGGGAAGATCGACCCGACCACCTGGCCCAACACCGGCATCGGCCGGATCAACCCGGACGGGTCGACGGGGGCGTGCACCGCGTGCCACTCCCGCCACCTCTTCAGCGCGAAGGTGGCCCGGTCGCCCGAGTCCTGCGGGAAGTGCCACCTCGGCCCCGACCACCCGCAGAAGGAGATCTACGACGAGTCCAAGCACGGCATCGCCTTCTACGCGAACCGGGAACGGATGAACCTCGACTCCCGCTCGTGGGTCCTGGGCAAGGACTACACGGCCGCGCCCACATGCGCCACCTGCCACCTGAGCGCGACCCCCGATCTTCCCGTCACCCACGACCCGGGGGAGAGGATCTCCTGGACGCTGAGGCCGGCGATCTCGAAAAAGCTCGAGAACTGGGAGAGGAAGAGGGACACGATGAAGGCCGTGTGCGCCAACTGCCACAACCCGAAGTTCTCGGGCGCCTTCTTCACCCAGTACGACATCACGGTCGAGCTCTACAACGAGAAGTTCGCCAAACCAGGCGCGGAGCTGATGAAGAATCTCCGGAGCGCCGGGAAACT
>DASUAN010000025.1:0-5708 GCA_035763765.1 Candidatus Deferrimicrobiaceae bacterium | reverse complement strand
ACGGCGTTCGCCACCCCATCGACGTCGTCCAGGAGCCTCTCGAGGTCGGGGGCCCGCCCGACGTCGGCCATCGCCCACCGGCATTTCGGGGAAAGGGCCTTTGCGAATTTCTTCGCCTCGCGGATGTTGTAGTCCACGAGCAGGAGCTGCCCGACCTCCGGCCTTCCGGCAAGGGTCCGGGCCGCCGCCTGGCCCACGAATCCCATCGCGCCGAGAAGGGCGATCTTCATGCTCCCCAGTGTAGCAGACGGCGGGGCCGGGTCCTTTCCGATTTGTGGTAAGGTTTTGTACCTGGAGGAACGGGAACGGAAATGCGGAGCATCACCTTCGTCGGAGCCTGCGCATTCATCGCCGCCGTGGCGGCGACGTGCGGAGACCGAAGCGATCCGTCGCGGATCGTCGCCTCCGGGCACGTCGAAGCGACGGACGTGCGGATTTCCGCCAAGGTGGGAGGGAGGATCCTGCGGCTCGCGGTCGGCGAGGGAGACCGTGTCGGTAAGGGACAGGAACTGGCCGAAATCGATACCGTCGACGCCCGCCTCGCCCTGGCGGAAGCGGTTGCCGGGCGCGCCCGGGCGGAGGCCGACCTCGCCCTGCGCCTGGCGGGCGCGCGGAAGGAGGAGATCGCGGAGGCGGAGGCCGAGGTGGCCCAGGCCACCGCCGAACTCGAAGGCGCAAGGAAGGACCTGGACCGGATGCAGGGCCTCCTGGACAAGGGGTCGGGAACGGCGAAGGCGCGGGACGACGCCTTCACGCGCAGACAGGTCGCCGCAAAAGCGCTCGACGCGGCGGAGGAGAGGCTTCGGAGGCTTCGGGCGGGCAGCCGGAAGGAGGAGATCGACGCGGCACGGGCCCGCCTCGCGGCGGCGGAAGCCCGGATCGGACAGCTGCGCCAGCGGATCGAGGACGCACGCGTGACCAGCCCGCTTTCCGGCATCGTGACGGAAAAGGTCTCCGAGGAAGGGGAACTCGTAACGGCGGGGCAGGTGCTGCTCGTCGTGACCGATTTGGACGACCCCTGGCTCACCGTCTACGTCGGGGAACCGGATCTCGGCAGGATCCGCATCGGGCAGGAGGCCGAGGTGGTGACCGATGCGGGCCAGACCCGGAAGGGAAGGATCACCTTCGTGTCGACGACCGCCGAATTCACTCCGAAAAACGTGCAGACCCGGGACGAGCGGGTGAAGCTGGTCTTCAAGGTGAAGGTGGGCCTCGAAAACCGGGATGGCCTCTTCAAGCCGGGCATGCCCGCGGAGGCGAGGTTCACGGTGCCGAAGGACCATCGTTGAGCGGCCATCTTCCCCCGGTCGTCCTCGAACAGGTGAGCCGGCGATTCGGCGGGATGCCGGCCTTGGAATCCGTGACGCTTACGGTGCGCCGGGCCGAGATGTTCGGCCTGATCGGCCCGGACGGCGCGGGAAAAACGACCTGCCTGCGCCTGGTCCTCGGCCTGCTTCGCCCTCATGCGGGCCGGGCAATCACCTGCGGGATGGACCCTTTCCGGCAGCGGCGCCGGCTGGCGGGAAAGGTCGGATATCTCTCCCAGCGGTTCTCTCTCTACGGGGACCTGACGGTGGATGAGAACATCGCGTTCTTCGCCGAGATCCACGGCGTTGCGGGGTGGGAATCCCGCCGGGACGAACTGCTGGAGCTGGTCCGCATGACGCCGTTCCGGTCCCGCCTCGCCGACCGACTGTCGGGGGGGATGAAGCAGAAGCTCGCGCTCGCCTGCACCCTGGTCCACCATCCGGAACTGCTGGTCCTCGACGAGCCCACCACCGGAGTCGACCCGGTCTCCCGGCGGGATTTCTGGAAGCTCCTGGCCGGGCTTCAGGAGAAGGGGATGACCATCCTGCTTTCGACCCCGTACCTCGACGAGGCGGAGAGGTGTCAGCGGGTGGGCCTGATCGACCGGGGACGAATCCTGACCGTGGACGCTCCCGATGCGATGCGCGCCCGGCACCCGGGGACGACGGTGGAACTCGTCGTGCGCCCGACAAGGGAAGCGGTGAAGCTTCTTCGGGGCCGGGCGGGGGTGACGGACGTGGAGACGTTCGGCGAACGCCTCCATGTCACCCTGGCGGAGGATGCCGCGTTGTCCGATCGGCACGTCGCGGAGAGGATGGCCGCGGATCTTCAGGCGACCGGATTCGAGGTGGATTTCGCCCGCCCGGTGATCCCCTCTCTCGAAGACCTTTTTATCGCCCGGATCCGCAAAGCGGATTCGTCCGGGGCCGGGAGAGCGTGATGCCCGTCGCCGTCGAGACGGTCGACCTGACGAAGCGGTTCGGGGAGTTCGTCGCGGTGGACCGGCTGACGATCGCGGTGGAGGAGGGCGAGGTTTTCGGGTTCCTCGGCAGCAACGGGGCGGGGAAGTCGACCGCCATCCGGATGCTCTGCGGGCTTCTGGCTCCCACCTCGGGTTCGGCGCGCGTGCTGGGCGTGGACGTGACGCGCGACCCGGAGCGGGTCAAGCGGAACATCGGCTACATGAGCCAGCGGTTCAGTCTCTACGAAGACCTCACCGTAAGACAGAATCTGCGGTTCTTCGGAGGCGTCTACGGCCTTTTCGGTCGGGCGCTCGTCGAGCGGGAGGGCTGGGCGGTCGGGATGGCGGACCTTGCCGGGATGGAGGAACGGCTTGCCGGGGAGCTGCCCGGAGGGTGGAAGCAGCGGCTGGCCCTGGCGTGCGCCGTTCTCCACCGGCCGAGGGTCCTGTTTCTGGACGAGCCGACCGGAGGGGTCGACCCGATCTCCCGCCGGAGATTCTGGCGGCAGATCGACGAAATGGCCGGCGAGGGGATCACGGTCTTCGTCACCACCCACTACCTGGACGAAGCGGAACATTGCCACCGCCTGGCGCTGATGCACGCCGCCCGCCTCGTGGCCCTGGGCACGGCCGGCAGGCTCAAGGAGGTCTTCGCGGGAAGCGCGGTGCTGGAGATCGGGTGCCCAAGGGTCGTCGAAGCGCTCTCCCGCCTGAGCCGGGAACCGTGGGTCCGGGAGATCTCGGTGTTCGGAACGCGCATTCACCTGGTGGTATCGGATGTGGAGGAGGGGATGCGGCGTGTCCGGGGGATCCTCTCGGAAGAGGGGAACCTCCCCGTCTCGGTGGACCGGATCGTCCCCTCGCTGGAGGACGTCTTCATCCACCATATCGAGGCGGAGGAGTCCCGCCGCAGGGACGACTCGGGAAGCGGTGGGCGATGAGAAAGACCCTGGCGGTCGCGCGGAAGGAATTGCGCCAGGCGGTCCGCGACCCGCTGAGCCTCCTCCTGCTGCTCGGTCTTCCCACCTTCATGCTCCTGCTGTACGGCTACACCCTCAATTTCGACGTCCGGAACGTCGCCCTCGCGGTGCAGGACCGGGACAAGAGCGCAAGGAGCCGCGAGCTGATCGACTCGTTCACCCGTTCCGGGTACTTCGACCTGGTGGCGTCCCTCCCCGCGGGGACGGACCTCGAGGAGGTCACCGAACGGAGGCAGGCCCGGGCGATTCTGGTGATTCCGGAAGGGTATTCCCGCCGGATCGCCTCGGGGGAGACCGGGCGGGTGCAGTTTCTCCTGGACGGAAGCGATGCCAATTCCGCCACGGCGATCCTGGGATACGCCTCCGGCATCGCGGCCGAAGCGAACGCGGAGCTTTGGCACGCCTTCCTTCGGAACGCCGGCCGCGGCTCCCTCCCGCTCATCCGGTACGCCCCGCGGGTGTGGTACAACCCCGAGCTTAGGTCCACGCATTTCCTGGTGCCCGGCCTGATCGGGTTCATCCTGATGCTCACGGCGGTCCTCTCCACCGCCCTTGCGCTCGTGCGGGAAAAGGAATTCGGCACGATGGAGCAGCTGCAGGTCGCCCCCCTGCGGACCCGGCAGCTGCTGGTCGGCAAGACCCTCCCGTACCTCGGGATCTCGCTGATCGCCACGGTGCTCATCCTTTCGGCCGCCCGGTTCCTGTTCGGGGTGGAGATCCGGGGCCCCGTTCTCGACCTGTTCGCCGCCACCCTGATCTACCTGATCGGCGCGCTGGGGTTCGGCCTCTTCGTGTCGAGCGTTTCCCATTCCCAGGCGATGGCGTTTCAGGTGGGGGTGATCACCTCGATGCTCCCCGCCCTTCTCCTTTCGGGATTCGTGTTTCCCATCCGGACGATGCCGCAGCCGCTCCAATGGGTGACCTACGCGGTCCCCGCACGGTACTACCTGGTCATCCTGCGCGGGGTGATCCTCAAAGGGGCCGGGCTCGCGACGTACGCCAGGCAGGCGGGATTCCTTCTGATCTACGCGGTGGCGGTCCTGTCGATCGCCTCCCTGCGCCTGGCCCGCCGGGAGGGGTGACCGTGCGGGTACTGCTCCGCGTGATCCTGAAGGAGTTCCTGCAGCTTCGGAGGGACCGCCGGATCCTGCCCCTGATCTTTCTTTCCCCCGTGATCCAGCTGGTCCTCTTCGGGTACGCCGCGAACCTGGACGTCACCGACATCCCGTTCGTTCTGGTGGACCGGGACCGTACCGCCGAAAGCCGGGAGCTGGTGGACCGGTTTCTGGGCTCCGGTTACTTCGACCTGGTCGGCGCCGAGGACAGCACGGGGTCCATCGACCGGTGGCTGGTGACGGGGCGGGCGCAGATCGCCCTGGTCATCGGAGCGGAATACGGGAAGAACGTCGCCGCCGGACGGCCCCCGAGCGTGCAGGTGATCGCCGACGGCAGCGACGCGAACTCCGCCGTCGTGGGGCTCAGTCACGCGTCCCGCATCGTGTCCGGGAAGAGCGGGGAACTCGCGGTGCGAACCCTTCGGGACATCGGGGCGACGGCCCGCCACCCGGGGGGCATCGAGCTCGTTCCCCGGGTCTGGTACAACCCGGACCTGAAAAGCCGCTGGTTCTTCGTCCCCGCCGTGCTGGCCATGGTGCTCATGGTGATGACGATGATTCTTTCCTCGATGGGAGTGGTCCGGGAGAAGGAGATCGGAACGATGGAGCAGATCATCGTCACGCCGATTAGGCCCTGGCAGCTCATCATCGGCAAGCTCTTCCCGTTCGCCGTTATCGGGATCCTCGATCTGTTCCTGATCACCGCGATCGCCGTGTGGCACTTCCGGGTGCCCCTTCGGGGGTCTTTTCCCCTTTTGGTGCTGCTGACCCTGCTCTTTCTCCTCACGACGCTGGGCCTCGGGCTCCTTGTTTCGACCATGGTCCGGACGCAGCAGCAGGCGATGATCAGCTCCGCCTTCCTGCTCATGACCCCGATGATCTATCTTTCGGGCCTGGTCTTTCCCATCGAGAACATGCCCGAAGCGGTCCAGTACGTAACGTACGCGGTCCCGCTCCGGTACTACACCGTCATCATCCGGGGGATTTTCCTCAAAGGGTCCGGGATCGCGGTCCTGTGGCCCGAGGCCGCGGCGCTCGGGGTCTTCGGGATCGCCGTGCTCACCCTGGCCTCCCTGCGCTTCCGCAAGACGCTCGATTGAGGGTTCCTCGGGCATGCCGGGGCGGCCCCGATTCGCGTTGACACGAAAGAAGGAGATTTGGTAGGTTATACAGTCCTTGAGGGCCGGAAGCGAAACGGGCGGATAGCTCAGATGGTAGAGCATCGCCCTTACAAGGCGAGGGTCACAGGTTCAAGTCCTGGTCCGCCTACCAGACGTCTTTCGCTTAGGGGTGGTAGTTAAGCTGGTTATAACGCCGGCCTGTCACGCCGGAGGCCGCGGGTTC
>DASUAN010000024.1:0-11460 GCA_035763765.1 Candidatus Deferrimicrobiaceae bacterium | reverse complement strand
GTGCCACGGAGTGCACGGCGCCGCACCGCCGGGGATCGGGGAGGTCTCCAACGTCTGCGGGAACTGCCACGCCGTCGTGGTCGGTTATTTCCGGGAGAGCGCCCACTTCGGCGCGTCCCGGGAGATCGGCGAACCGAAGTGCATCACCTGCCACGGGAACCACTCCAACCGCAGGCCCACCATCCAGGTCTTTTCGGGGACGGGGCCGGGGGAATGCGGGTCGTGCCACGAGGCGGGGAGCAAGCCGCTCGAGTTCGCGGAAAACGTCCAGGCCCTGCTGGGGGCGCTCGAGGAAGGGGTCCGGGAGACCCACCGGGAACTCGACGAGGCCACGGCGGCCGGCCGCTACGTGGACAAGCTCCGATTGGCCTACGAAAACGCACGCAACAAGCTGACCGAGGTCGAACCGGTCTTCCACACCTTTTCCATCGACCGCGTTCTTCCCCTCGTCCACGAATCCGAATCCCACCTCCGGGAGGCACGGGAGGAGATCCGGAACTTCCACGAGGAACGGAGTCAGCGAAGATCGGTGGCGCTCTACTCCATTACCATGCTTCTATTGCTCGCCGCCCTGCTGGGGATCCGGCTCGCCCTCCTTCCGAAGACTCCCCCTTCGACGGAGGACAAATAGGTTGAACTCCGCGCGTCTGCGCGGATAGAATACGTGCCTTGCAGGAGGTCAGGAGAAACGTTTCCTGAGAAAGAAAGGTCCGGTCATGGATGAGGAACGGAAAGACCACGGCACGCCGGCCAGCCATGAAAAGTCCCGCAAGGAACGGGTCATGGAAACGCTCGGCATGCACATCCCGGAGGGAAAGCGGGACCGGCTCCACCTCCAGCCCCGGTTCTTCAAGTTTCTCGGGTTTCTCGGCATTCTCGTCCTGATCTTCTCCGCGGGGATGTTCGAGTTCTCGACGAGCCCGTACTTCTGCGCAAGCTGCCACATCATGAAGCCGTACTACCAGGCCTGGAAGACCTCCAGCCACAACCACGTGCCGTGCGTGGACTGCCATTACCCGCCGGAAATGCGGGAAAAGCTGATCCTCAAGTTCCAGGCGCTCACGCAGGTCGTCAAGTACGTCACCCGGACCTACAGCTCGAAGCCGTACGCCGAGCTCGACGACGCCTCCTGCCTCCGGGGCGGGTGCCACGAGACCCGCCTGCTGCAGGGGCAGGTCACCTTCAAGCGGGGGATCAAGTTCGACCACCGGCCGCACCTCCTGGATCTCAAGCGGGGCAAGAAGCTGCGGTGCACCAGCTGCCACAGCCAGATCGTGGTCGGAAACCACATGGAGGTGACGGAGAGCACCTGCTTCCTCTGCCACTTCAAGGGGACCAAGATCGGCCGGGTGGAAAATCCGATCGGGGGATGCGGGAACTGCCACTCGGCGCCGGA
This sequence comes from Candidatus Deferrimicrobiaceae bacterium, assembly GCA_035763765.1. Lineage (GTDB taxonomy): Bacteria > Desulfobacterota > Deferrimicrobia > Deferrimicrobiales > Deferrimicrobiaceae > CSP1-8. Next base: position 10,064 of record DASUAN010000024.1, on the reverse strand, counting down.
AGGGGACATCCAGCTCGAGGGGGCGACGTTCAACCACGCGGATTTCGTGGGGTCGCGCCACGTGGCGTGCCAGAACTGCCACCTCGAGGCGATCCAGGGGGAAGGGGAGGCAAAGAAGGACCGCTGCTTCCAGTGCCACAACGAGCCGGCCCGCCTCGCCCACTACGCCGACACCGACTTCATGCACAAGAACCACGTGACGGATCACAAGATCGAGTGCACCCATTGCCACGAGGAGATCCGGCACGCGGTCAAGACCACGGTCGAGCCGCTCCAGTACGACTGCACGGTCTGCCACGAGAAGAAGCACAACATCCAGAAGCAGATCTACATGGGGATCGGCGCCCGCGGGGTCCCCAACCGCCCGAGCGTGATGTTCCTCACGAACGTGGACTGCGTGGGATGCCATCTCGTCCCGAAGACGGCCTCGGGCACCGTCCCGTTCATCGGCCAGACCTTCCAGGCCTCCGAGACCGCCTGCCTCGGCTGCCACGGGGAGGACTACAAGGGCGTGCTCGCCGAATGGCAGAGCCAGGTCAGCAGCGCCCTGGAGAAGACCAGGCCGGTGGTCGAGAAGGCGAGAACCCTGCTGCGGTCGGCGGACGCCTCCCGCATGGAGAACCGGAAGTCCGTCCAGCTGGCGAGGGATGCCGAGTACAACTACCTCTTCATCCTCTACGGCAAGGGGGTCCACAACATGGAGTACGCCACCGCGGTGCTCGACCAGTCCCGGGTCGACGCCGAGGCGGCGCTGGCGGCGTTCCTCGGCAAGATCGACGACGGCGGGCGAAAGGCGGCGGGGAGCCGGGCGGCTCCCGGCGGCGGGCCGTAATCCGAAGCGGCATGCGGATCCGGGAAGCCCCGGGGCGGAATGCCCCGGGGCTTCCCGTTTTCCCGGTCACTTCTTCTTCAGGATCTTGTCCAGCGAACTCTGCGCCGATTTCAGCAGATCCCGGCTCAATTCGTAATTGTGGGTCCCCCGACCGTTGGTCACGATCTGGTAGTTCGTCTCGGCTCCCTTGAGGAGGTTCAGGTCCTCGTCGACGTTTTTCCCGATCTTTTTGCTCCGCTCCAGGTATTCCCTCGCCTCCTCGAGGGACACCGCGACGGCGTTCTCTTTCTCGGTGATCTCCTCCTTCCAGGAGAGGAGCATCGACCCGTACTCCGCGCTGTGGCACTCCTCGCACTTCGCCTTGACGGTGAGGACCGTCTGCGTCCCCTTCGTAAGCTCGTGACAATCGGTGCAGGAAAGCCCGGCCTGGGCCATCACGTCGGGGACCGGGGAAACGCCCGCGGGCTTGACCTTCCCTTCATAGAGCGCCTTGTGGGCCTGATGGCACTGCCCGCAGTCGATGTCCCGGCTCTCGTGGTGGCAGGACATGCACTCGGACTTGGTGACGATCCGCATCTTGTGCTTGTCCGGGGAATGGCACGTGGTGCACTGGATCCCCACATCCTGGACGTGGAGCGCGTGGGGAAAGCGGATTTCCATCTCCCGGAAGAAGAGGTCCTGGGGGGGGCGGACCCGCTGGTGGCAAAGGGTCATGCAGTACGCGGAGGAGCTGCCGAGAATGGCCGGCCGCGGAGGCCCTCCGGGGATGCCCGCGGCCTTGTACGCCGCGCCGACCTGGTCGTAGCCCGCCTTCACGATCTTGTAGGCGTACTCGATGTTGTGGGCCCCGCGCCCGGCTTTCAGGAGAGCGAGGTTGGCGCGGGCATCCGCCACCAGGGCCCGGGCGCCCTCGAGTTTCTTCGATTTCGTCGGTCCGGTTCCGACGGCCGCCTCCCCGGAGGACACGATCCGCTGCATGGCCTCCACGAGGACCCGGGACTCGCGGATCCAGTCGTCGAGCAGCCGGTCGTAGTGCTTCCCGTGGCAGGCGACGCAGCTGTTCCGCTCGGCGGTGAGCTTCTTCTCGCCGGGGAAGGCGACGCCGGACTCGCGTACCTCCACGGACTTCGTGTGGCACCCGTCGCAGGCCACCTGGGCCGAGAACATCCGCGACGGGGTGTCGGCGACGCCTCGCGCGCCCGCCCCCATGTACATCTCCTTCTGGTAGTTGTGGAGCCGCTTGTGGCAGGCGTCGCACTGGACCTCGAACGTCTTGACCAGCTCGATCTCTCCGTGCCGGATCTTCTCGTGGCACTTGAGACACTCGATCGCGTTCCTCGTGACGTGCGTGCGGTGGAGGGCAAGCGGGTCGCCCTTCTGCTGCAGCCGGCCGACGTGACAATCGAAACAGCGGGAGTCGTCGACCCGACCCTCCCCTTCCGCCACGCGCAGGTGGCACTGCTTGCACTGCACCCCGATCTTCAGATACGAATCGTGCGAGAAGGTGAACCCGCTGTGGTCCACCGTCGTGGACGGCGTCCCGTGACAGCCGGGACAGCCGCCGAGCGCCTGGCCCTGGCTGATCCCCTTGAAGTGGCACAGGAAACAGACGTTCGTGTCGACCGTGATGTGCTCCCCCTGGACGATCGAATAGTGACAGGAGGTGCACCGCAGCTTCTCGCCCCGCTTGAGCTTCGTCATATGCTCCGAGTGGTCGAACGTGATGGGGCCCAGCTTGGCCTCTCCCTTCTCGATGCGCCCCTCGTGGCAGCCGGAGGCCAGGCAGAACCGGTCGGGCACATTGGCGTGCGGCCGCGGGTTGTACAGCCCCGTCCAGTACTTGAGCGTCGTGACGGTGATGAACAGCGGGGAGAAGGCATGGCACTTGATGCAGGAAACGTCGGCGTGCTTCGAGGTCTTCCACTGGTCATAGAACGGGTCCATGTAGTGGCAGGCGACGCAGGACTTGGGAAAGTAGGCCGAGACGAAGAAGGCTCCGTTGATGACGATCAGGATCCCCAGGATCACCCCGCCGATGGCCAGGAGCTTTTTCCGGTGCCTGAGGACCAGGTCCCAGAAGGACAGGAACATCTCTTTCATCGATGGGGTACCTCCGCCGCCTCCGGTTTCGACCGCTTCGCCATGATCTCCTCGTATTCGAGCGGGTGCTCCTCCTTCATCTCCTGTTCCGAGATCTGCCCGTGCCACCACATGAGCGTCCCGGGAAACCGGTCCGGATTGAAGTGGACGTTGTAGAAGTGCCAGATGATGATCGCCAGCGTGGCGAGCAGCGCCTCGTCGCTGTGCATCTCGTGGGCGACGTCCAGGACGTACTTCGGGAACCATTTGAGGGTGATCGACTCGAACCAGAGAAAGAGCCCCGAGCCGATCATGATGACGCACCCCCAGTAGACGGCCCAGTAGTCGAACTTCTCGATGTAGCTGAACCGCCCGAACCGCGGTCTCTCCGGGTTCTTCCCCAGAAAATGCCGGACGTTCTGCACCGCGTCCCTCAAGTCCTTGGGCGTGGGGATCAGGAGGATGAAATCCCGCCGGCCCTGCCGGGAGAGCACCGTGTAGACGAGGTGGTGCACCATGAAGTAGATCAGCATGACCGCGCCGATCCGGTGGACCAGCGTGGAGTTGTGGATCCCCCCCCAAAGGGCCACCAGGTATCGGGAGAGTACGAAGTCGGGGAACTTGATCGGCATCCCGGTGATGATGAGAATGATGACGGAGGAGAACATCACCATGTGCTGGAAGCGGAAGTTCCAGTTGAACCGCTGGAACCTCTCCCCTTCCTCGTGGTACTTCTCCCGCCGCTTCTCCTCCCGGCGCCTGCGTTCCTCCTCCCGGCGCTCCGCCGCCGTGCGGATCCGCCGTTCCCGCTCCACCTCCTCGAGGACGCGGGCCCGCACCCTCTCCCGGATCCGCTCTGCCTCGGCGGGCTCGAGGCCGGCGGTCTCCTCGCCAACGGCGGCCTCGACCTCCCGTTCCAGGGCGTCCTGCTTCGGCTCCTTCTTCTCGTTCAAGGACATGCGATCACTCCCCCGCTCATGGTTTCCCTTCCGGCACCAACGGCCGCGCTCGCGCGGCTACTCCCCGCGAAGCCTTCGGGTCCGCCCGTACATGTCGAGGAAGATGTGCGCGATGAGGGCGAGCATGGTGCCGATGGTGAGGAATTTGAAAAACTGGGCCGTGTAGTAGATGATCCCGGACTCCTTCTTGTGCGCGTCGACGTGCATCTTCCCCAAGGCGAAGTTCGGGTTCGCCCCCGGGTGGCACTTCCCGCAGGTGGCCGGGATATTTTTCGGGTTGACGAGCGACAACGGATCCTCCGGCGGCCGGATGTCGTGGACCCCGTGGCAGGAAGCGCAGTTGGCCACCGTCTTGGATCCGAACTTGCTCGCCACCCCGTGGAACGAGTTCTGGTAGGTGGTCACCTGCTCCGCCTCGATGCCGAACTTGCTCATGATCGAGACCGAGGAATGGCAGGTCGAGCACTGCTCGGCCACGTGGGTCGGGAACACGGTGGATTTCGGATCCTTGTGGCCGTAGATCCTGTGCTCCCCGTGGCACCCGGTGCACGACGGGGCCTCCGCGATCCCCTTCGACACCGCCACGCCGTGGATCGAGGTCTTGTACTGGGCGTAGATCTCGATGTGGCATTGCCCGCACGTCTCCGGAACCTCGTGGCGGGAAACCGTCGCCGCCGGATCCTTCGCCTTGCGGATCTGATGGCTTCCGTGGCAATCCTGGCACAAGGGAGCCTTCGCGTTCCCCCGCGCGAGCGCGGTGCCGTGGACGGACCCGAAATAGTCCAGGTAGGCGTCCGTCTGGGGCGCTCCCTCCGCGTTCCCCTTGTAGTGGCAGTGGGTGCACGTCACGCGCTGGGGGCGCTGCCGGTGGGGGATTTCGCTCACGTCGAAATGGCAGTCCACGCACGTCTTCTTCTCGTGGACGGACCCCTTCAGGCTGTCCGCGGTCGCGAACAGGTCCCGGATCTTCCCGTCGACGAGGATCTTCCGGAACTCGGGCTTCCCGTGGCAAAGCGTGCACTTTTCCAGCGAGATCCTGGCGTCCGCGGGGGACCAGAACCCCTGGGCGCCGATCCCCAGGGCGATGAAGGTCAGTGCGGCGAAGAACTTCCCCCTCATAGCACCCCTTCTCCTTTGAGTTTTTCGTATTCGAGCGGGTGCTCCTCCCGAAGCCACTCGGCATCCACCTTCCCCGTGAGCCACGCCTTGTTCATCGGGAACACGGACGGGTGCAGGTGCACGATGTAGAGGTGCCAAAAGAGAAGGATGACGAAAATGAGGAGCCCCTGATATCCGTGGATGATGAGGGTCAGGTCCAGGACGAATTTCGGGAAGAACTTCATGGAAAACGTCTCCGCCCAGAGGACGAACCCGGTCACGGAGATGAGGAAGACGCCGATCGTCGCCCCCCAGTACTGGAATTTCTCCTTGTATCCGTACTTCCCGAAGCGCGGGTAGGTGTCGCTCATCCGGAGGTTGTACCGCATCGCCTGCAGGAAATCCTCGAAGTCGCTCCGGGTGAGCCAGACCTCCTGGAGCTCTTGTTTCCCCTCCCGGGAAAAGAGCATGTAGAAGGCGTGGTAGACGAGCTGGGCCATCAGGAAGACGGCCGCCGCGCGGTGAATGATCCCCCGGTTCATCACGCCGCCCTCGAGGCCGATCAGGGCCTGCGCCAGCCGGTTTTCGTGGTACATGAGCGCAAAGCCGGTCAGGGCGAGGACGAGAAGGGTGACCATCAGGAGGAGATGCTGAACGCGGAACAAGATCGACATGCGCTCCACGTACACCGGGCGTGCGGATGCCTTGCTCATCGGGTCACTCCTTCATCCCTTCCGTTTTCCGGGCGAGTCGCCTGCGCCTCCCCAACAGGTCCATGGCGATGTGCAGGACGAACAGGATCACGAGCGTGCTGATGAAGATCGTGTAGAAGACGCGGACGGCGAACACCCCCATCGCCTTCTGGGGGCTCACCTCGACGTGAACGTATCCCTTGGCGAAATTCTCTCCCGCCTTCGGATGGCACTTCCCGCAGGTCTTCGCCAGGTTCGCCTTGTGAACCGACGACGCGGGGTCCGTCGACGGGAGGATGTCGTGGAACCCGTGGCAGGAGGCGCAGTTGGCGGCCTTGGTCATCCCGTATTCGAGGGCGATCCCGTGGAACGAGTCCATGTAGGTGGAAAACCGCTTCTTGGGGAGCGCGTACCGGCTGGCGATCCCCTCCTTGTCGTGGCAGGTCGAGCAGGTCCGAGGGATGTTCTTCGCGTACACCATGGACTGGGGGTCGGTGATCTTCGTGATCTGGTGCTCCCCGTGGCAATCGGTGCACACCGGGGACTCCGCGATCCCGGCGCGCATCCCCTTTCCGTGGACGGAGCCCTCGTACTTCTCGAGAATGCCGGGGTGGCACTTCCCGCAAAGCGTCGGGATGTTCTGCCGGTGGGTCGCGGAACGCGGCTGGTCCCCGGGGAGGATCGTGTGGTTCCCGTGGCAATCCGTGCACACCGCGGTCCCGAGGAGGCCGGATTTCTTCAACGCCATTCCGTGGACGCTCTCCCGGTACGCCTCCATCTCCTTCCGGTCGGGAAGCCCGTATTTCTCCTCGATCACCTTGTCCTCGTGGCACCCCAGGCAGACCTCCACGATGTGGAGCCGGAAGGTGCGCGCCTTCGGGTTCTGGACCTTGAGGATGTCATGTTTTCCGTGGCAGTCCTCGCACCCCGGGACGTCCTTGCCCCCCTTCGCATGCGCGATCCCGTGGGTGCTCTTGGAATACGATTTCTCCGCGTCCGCGTGACACCTTCCGCACGACACGGGCGCGAGCTTCCCGTGCGGGGCTTTCGCGTCGACATGGCACGTCGTGCAGGAGCCCTTCCCGTGGATCGATCCGCGGAATGCTTTCTCGTCGACGAACAGCGACCGGGTCGTCCCGTCGGGGAGGGTCATCTCGATCGTCTTGTCCCCATGGCAGTCCTGGCATTCCCCTACCGTCGGGCCCCCTCCGGCCGCCGCCAGGGCCAGACCTGCGAGGGCGGCCATCAGGGGTACGGCAATCAGGAACGATCGCAACGGTTTCATTTCTCCTCCGTGAGCCAGATGGTCGATCCGGGTGCGCCTTCCTCCCCGCGCCGCTCCCTTTCCTCGATCTCCTCGAGTTCGAGGGGATGCTCGTGTTCCATGTGGTGGCGCGAGATCTTCCCGTCGATCCAGGTGAAGGACATGGGGGCGAAGTCCGGATTGATGACGACATAGTACAAGTGCCATACGAAGATCGCCAGCGTGGCGAGAATCGCCTCGTAATAGTGAATCAGGGTAACGACGTCGAGGCCCCACATGGGGATCCGCTTCAGGGTCTCGTTCTCGAACCAGAGCATGAAGCCCGTGACGATCATCACGATCGTCCCCCACACGAGGGCGAGGTACTCGGCCTTTTCCACGTAGGAGTACCGGCCGAACCTCGGCCGGTGGTCGGAGAGTCCCGCGTAGAACTTCATCATCGTCACGACGTCCAGGGCATCCTGCCAGCGGGGGATCATCCGGGCCAGCTGGTCCCGCCCACGGGCCGTGAAGACGGCGTAGAAGACATGGTAGATGGCGGTGCCCACCATGACGAGCGCGGCCGCCCGGTGCCCGTTGCTCCGGAGCGAGACGTTCGCCTCGTCCGACAGGAAGGGAAGGGCCCACTTGAACTTGAGCGCAAACCCGGTCACCACGAGAACGAAGAAGCTCGACAGCGTCAGGAAATGCTGGAGCCGCTCGGAACGGTTCAGGCGTTCGTACCCGGGGTGGGTCCATGTCTCCGTCCGCTCCCGGTAGAGGATCCGCATCTTCCGGAGGTAATCCGCGCCGTTATGGAGGAGCATCCCCCCGATGACGACGACGATCAGCCAGATGTAGATCCGCTCGACCCAGAACTTGACGCTCCCCCCGATCCCGCCGGCGCCCGCGTGGATGTTCCCCTTGGCGAAGTTCTCCGTCGCCCCGGGGTGGCACTGGCCGCAGGTGACGGGCAGGTTCTTCGGGTTCACCGTCGACCGCGGGTCGGCGGTCCGGAAGATCTCGTGCACTCCGTGGCAGGAGGAGCAGTTCGCCACCGTCCGGTCCCCCAGCCGCTGGGAGAGGCCGTGGAAGCTCTCCCGGTATCCCTTGACCTTTCCGGTCTCCACCCCGTAGCGTTCGGCGAGCTTCTCGGCGGCGTGGCAGGAAGGGCACGTCTTCTCGGAGACGGCCATGAAGGATACCGGGGACCGGGGGTCCTCCGCGCGGCGGATTTCGTGCTCCCCGTGACAGTCGGTGCATCCCGGGGCATCGGGGACGCCCCGGTAGAACGCCACTCCGTGGACGCTCTCGCGGAAGATGGTGAAGACGCCGTAGTGGCACTTCCCGCACGTCTCCGGGACGTTCGTCCGGTAGATCGGGGACGACGGGTCGAACCGGTCCTTGAGGTCGTGCGCCCCGTGGCAGTCGACGCACGTCGCGGACTTGTTCAGTCCCTTCTCCAGGATCGCGATGTTGTGGATGCTCTTCTGGTACATCCTCGCCGCGCCGGGGATGGCGATCCCCCCCCGCTCGATCACTTCCTTGCTTCCGTGGCACCTCGTGCACGTCTCGGCGATGTTCCGGAAGTAGACGGGGGAGGTGGAAAGGTTCGACCGGGAAATCGCGTGCGCCCCGTGACAGTCGGAGCAGCGGGGAGCCTCGATCCCCGCCATCTTCTTCCGCCCCACCACATGCCGGCTCTTGGCGTACACGGCCGCCGCCTCGGAGTGGCAGCCGGAGCAGTCGACCGCATTCAGCCTCGCCGTGTGCGGGAGCCCCTTGACGTCGGCATGGCAGTCGGTGCAGGAGAGGTCGGCGTGAACCGACGTCTTGTATTTTTCCGGGTCGACGTACAGGATGATTCCCGGGAAGGGGGCGGCAACCCTCTCGGGTGTTTCCGGGCCGCCGGGCGTCACGTTCGACGCCCTCTCCTCGTTCGACCACGAGAGGATGCCCGAGTCCCCGTGACAGTCGAGACAGTCGCCGTTTCCCAGGGCCCAGGACGCACAGGGCGCCATCAGGAGAAAGATCATCGCCGCCGCCGCGATCCGCCCCGCCTTGCGGATTCTTCCCCAGCGCAAGGAAAACATGATCGTTTCCTTTCTTTCGGTCTGAGGCCGGTTCAATGCCGCTTCCCTTTTGCGACCGGTTACGAATATTGTCGACTGTATACATAACGCATCAACCGTCGAGAATCAAGACGTATTTTCCTCCGGTCGCCGGATTTCGGTAAGATTGTTGAAATTCTCTGTAGTAAAATTTTACGCCGCCTGCCCGCCCCGCCGGAAGACCCCGGCCCTCCCCCGGCGGAGGAGCACCCCCCTTCCCTGGATTCAGGAAGGCTGTTTTATCCGGTTGGAAACCTCAGGTCTATAGGGAGTTAGGGAAATTCCTTTTTTTCTCCGCCTTTTCCTTGACAGCCCTATCCCGACACCATATCTTGTATGCGTGATTACCTTCGACCACAAGATACGCTATCATTAAAGTAGGATAATACGTAAAGAGGAGCAGCGAAGATGGAACTGGATCTCTCGGTTTCCGGGGCCGCCATTTCACCGGCCGAAAAGGCGGAGACTCCCCTTTTCTCCGGCGCCAGGAAGCTTCCGGACCACCCCCCGGAGGAGTGGGCCGAAAGGATGCGGGCGAAGTACGGGCCGATGCCGATCTCGGAGAACGCCCGGAAGGTGCTCGAGCGCCGGTACCTCAAAAAGGATTCCGCGGGGGAGCGCATGGAGACCCCCGAGGAGATGCTCGCGCGCGTCGCCTACAACATCGCGCTTGCGGAAGGGCTTTTCTACGGGGCCGTCCAGGAGGTCGTCCTCCGGTGGGCGGAGCGGTTCTACGCCATGATGAGCCGGCTCGACTTCCTGCCCAACTCGCCCACCCTGATGAACGCCGGGCGGGAGCTGCAGCAGCTGTCGGCGTGTTTCGTGCTCCCCGTCGACGACTCGATGGAGTCGATCTTCGAGGCGGTCAAGAACACCGCGCTCATCCACAAGAGCGGGGGAGGGACCGGATTCTCCTTCTCCCGGCTGCGGCCCAAACACGACGTCGTCAAGTCCACCAAGGGGATCTCGTCGGGGCCCATCTCGTTCATGACCGTATTCGACGCCGCGACCGAGACGATCAAGCAGGGGGGAACCCGGCGCGGGGCGAAC
>DASUAN010000023.1:0-2357 GCA_035763765.1 Candidatus Deferrimicrobiaceae bacterium | reverse complement strand
CAGACGGACCGCGGCGGCAGGTACGGCGACGACCACCGGGGGAGCCAGGCCGCGGATTCGGACGGGAACTACCGGTTCACCACCGACTTCCCCGGCGCATATCCCGGCCGGCCTCCGCACATCCACTTCAAGGCGTCCGCGCCGGGGTACCGCCCCCTCACCACGCAGCTGTACCTGCGGGGAGGGGAGCGGGAGGTCTCCTTCCCGATCGTCCTGGCCCCGCGGTAGGGGGCTTGCTCGCGCTTCCTGTCCGGCCGTGTATCCTTTTTTCCCGGGTTCCGTATATAGGGGTGTTCCCGAATCCTGAAGGCTGCAACCCTTCCGCAGGGGAAATCACGATTCGAGGTGACGCATGCCCGGAAGGATGGAGCCGGAAGCCGTGACGATGTTCTCCCCGGTCCGCCTCCTTCTGGCGGCCGCGGTCTTCGCCGCGATGGTGCTGCCGTCGCCGGCCCGTGCCGTCATGTCGCTGGGGAACGACTTCAACGACCCGGAGAAGTGCGCGGCCTGCCACACCGAGATCTTCCGGCAGTGGGAGGGGTCGATGCACTCCCTGGCGGCCTCGGACGTCATCTTCCGCCGGTTCTACGAGATGGTGGTCGAGGAGGCGGGGCCCTCGGCGGTCGAGTTCTGCATGAAGTGCCACTCCCCCGTGGGGGTCTTCCGGAAGCAGGTCCCCCCGGCGACGGGGGAGCGTCTGGACGAGATCGCGATGCGGGGAGTCTTCTGCGACTTCTGCCACACGGTGACCCCGACCGGGATCGGGAACGCCGCGTTCGACACCACCTTCTCGACGACGAAGAGGGGGCCGTTCGACGACGCGGTATCCCCCGCGCACGGGACGAAGACGGATGAACGGTACCGGCGGTCGGAGTTCTGCGGCATGTGCCACAACGTGACCCACCCCCTCTCCGGGCGGCCGATCGAGCGGACCTACGAGGAGTGGAAGGAATCCCCCTACAACACCGGCGACCCCGACACGTCCACCCACTGCCAGGACTGCCACATGCGCCAGACGCCCGGCAACCCCGGCACCGGGGCGACGGAGAAGCGCGACAACCCGGGGAAGGCGGCGATCATGGGGCCGGAGCGCCCCCACATCTGGACCCACTACTTCGTGGGGGGGAACGCCCTCTACCCGGACGCCCCGAACGCGGACCGCCGGAGGGCGATGGTCGAAGAACGGCTGCGCCACGCCGCGACGCTGGAGATCCTGGCGGCGGAGCTGCCGGAGGGGAAGGAGGGGATCGGGACCTTCCGGGTCCGGGTGACCAACGTGGGGGCGGGGCACAAGCTTCCCACCGGCCTCTCCGAGGTCCGGGAGATCTGGATCGACGTGACGGTGACCGACGCCTCCGGGAAGGTGCTCCTGCGGTCCGGGGAGATCGGCAAGACGGGGATGATCGATCCGGGCGCGGCGATCTTCAAGACCTTCCTCGGGATCGGCCGCAGCGACGTGAAGCTCTCCTGCTGCTTCTTCGCGATCGTCGAGGGGCGCAAGATCCTCTCCGCCGAGCGGATCACCCGGGACCGGCGGATCCTCCCGAAGGGGTATGACGAGGAGAAGTATGCCTTCCCGGTCCCGGCGGGAGTGCGCTTCCCGATCAAGGTCGAGGCGAAGCTCAAATACCGGTCGATGTCCCAGGCCTTCGCGGACATCTTCTTCCCCGACGGGTCGGTGAAGGTCCCGGTGATCCGGATGACGGAGGCGGTGCGGGAGCTCGGGGGAAAGCCGTAGACCGTCAGATCGCCTTCGACCAGGCCAGCCGCTTCTCGAGCCACCGGGAGAGGGTGGTGAAGGCGTAGCAGAAGATGAAGTAGACCACGGCGATGAACAGGAGATTCCCGGATTGTCGCCAGGCCCAGCCGGGCAAATTTCCTCCCGCGGGGGACCGACGGGAGGGGACAGGTCACCCCTCCTCGATCGAAAACAGCGGTTCCGTGATCGATTCCCCCCGGCAGACGGGACAGCGTCCGGGCCGGGCCGGCCGATCCCGCTTCCGGAACACGAAGGCGCACCGCGTGCACTCCGCCGGGGTGACCACGAGTCTTCCCCTCAGCCGGGAAACGCTTTTCCGGATGTGGGGGAGGTGCCCGTACACCTCCTTCTCCGGGATGCCGGCCCTCGCGGAGAGCTGCCGCGCCGAGAGCGGACCTTCCCGGAGCAGCGATACGATGCTTCTTCGAATCGATTCGTTCCGCTCCGGCGGTCCGGATTGCCTGTCTCGTCCGCTTGCCACCTGCCGTTTCCTTCCGGCGGAACGGCCTCCGGTTTCTCATGGATATCCTGGTGCGGGAGCAACCGGTGTATTCTATCGTGAAACAGCGGGAGGCCGGAATATGGGATGGAAACGGGG
>DASUAN010000022.1:0-6310 GCA_035763765.1 Candidatus Deferrimicrobiaceae bacterium | reverse complement strand
GAGCCGGCCATCCGGGTGGAGGACCTGACGGTGGCCTACGGGGACAAGCCGGTCCTGTGGGACGTGGACATGGGGGTTCCCGCCGGGGTGCTGATGGCGGTGATCGGGCCGAACGGCGCGGGGAAGACGACGCTGATCAAGGCGATCATGGGGCTTGTCCAGCCCGTCGCGGGATACGTGTCGATCTTCGGGAAGCCGTATTTGAACCAGCGGCGCCTGGTCGGGTATGTCCCGCAGCGAAACAGCGTCGACTGGGATTTCCCCACATCCGTCCTCGACGTGGTCATGATGGGGCGATACGGCATGCTGGGTTGGTTCAACCGCCCCGGGCGCGCGGAGCGTCAGGCGGCCATGGGGGCGCTTACGAAGGTCGGGATGGCGGACCTGGCCGGCCGCCAGATCAGCCAGCTGTCGGGGGGGCAGCAGCAGCGCGTCTTTCTCGCGCGGGCGCTGGTCCAGGATGCCCGCGTCTACCTCATGGACGAGCCTTTCCAGGGGGTCGACGCGACCACGGAGCGGGCGATCGTTGCGCTTCTCAAGGAAATGCGGTCGGAAGGGAAGACGGTCCTGGTCGTGCACCACGATTTGCAGACCGTCCCGGAATATTTCGACTGGGTCACCCTTCTCAACGTCCGTTGCGTCGCCAGCGGACCCGTGGAAGAGGCGTTCGTCGACCGGAACCTTCGGCTCACGTACGGGGGGCGGGTCTCCTACCTCACCCACCACGCCCCCGAGGAGACGTTCGGGACCCCGGAAGAGTAGCGGAGAGAGCACCTTGGATATGGTCGGGTTTGTCGGCAACCTGTTTGCGGACTACACGCTCCGTCAGGTGGCCCTTGGCGCCGCGATGCTGGGGATCGTAAACGGCGTCCTGGGTTCGTTCGCCGTCTTGAGGAAGCAAAGCCTGCTGGGGGACGGCATCTCCCACGCGGCGCTGCCCGGAATCGCCCTGGCGTTCCTGCTCACGGGCAGCAAGTCCTCCCTCGCGCTGCTTCTGGGTGCCGCCGCGGCGGGGTGGGTCGGTACCTTGCTCATCATGAGTATCGTGAAGCATACCCGGGTGAAGTACGACAGCGCCCTGGGGCTGGTCCTCTCGGTCTTCTTCGGCTTCGGCCTGGTTCTCCTCACGTACATCCAGAAGCTGCCCGTCGCGACGCAGGCGGGGCTCGACAAGTTTCTCTTCGGACAGGCCGCCACCCTCCTCCGGAAGGATGTGATGACCATCGGCATTCTGGGCGGGATCGTGCTCGTCTTCCTCCTGGTTTTCTGGAAAGAGTTCAAGCTCCTGAGCTTCGATCCCGACTTCGCATTCAGCCTCGGCTTCCCGGTCCGGATCCTGGACGTCCTCCTCACGACGCTGCTCGTCATCGCGATCGTGATCGGGCTGCAGACCGTAGGAGTCGTCCTGATGAGCGCGATGGTCGTCGCGCCGGCCGCCGCGGCGAGGCAGTGGACGGACCGGCTGGGGGTCATGGTGACGGTATCGGGGATCTTCGGGGCGCTTTCGGGGGTAAGCGGGGCGCTGGTCAGCAGCCAGGCGGCGCGCATCCCGACCGGACCGACGATCGTTCTCTGCGCGAGCGCAATCGTGCTCTTTTCCCTTCTGCTTGCCCCGAACCGCGGGATGGCGTGGGGCTTTGTCCGGGAGCAGATCAACCGGAGGCAGCTGCAGACGGATGCCGTGCTCGGCGACCTTTATGTCCTCGCGGTACAGCACCGGGAGCCCGGCCACGGTCACCCGATCGAGGTCTTGCGCACCATGGCGCACGGTCACGGGGGCGTGGACCGAAGCCTCAAGGTGCTTAAAGAGCGCGGGCTCGTGGAGGAAACCGGATCGGGAGAGTGGGCCCTCACGCCTCAGGGAATGGAGGAGGCGGGACGACTCTCCCGGCAGTGGAGGGAAACCCCGTGACCGCGCCGCAGATCGAAATCCAGCTCATCGCTTCCACGGTGGCCGTATCCTGTGCCTTGCCGGGGTGCTTCCTGATCCTGCGCCGGATGGCCATGATGAGCGACGCCATCAGCCATTCCATCCTGGTCGGCATCGCGGTGGGATTCTTCCTGATCCGGGATCTCGCTTCCCCGCTCCTCGTGCTCTCCGCGGCCCTGACGGGCGTCGTGACCGTGAGCCTGGTGGAGCTCTTGACCAACACGAAGCGTGTCCGGGAGGATGCGGCGATCGGGCTGATCTTCCCTGCGCTGTTCAGCATCGGGGTGATCCTCATCTCCCGGTACGCGGGGGATGTCCACCTGGACGTGGATTCGGTTCTCCTGGGGGAGCTCGTCTTCGCGCCTTTCAACCGCCTCACCGTCCTGGGGTACGACATCGGGCCCAAGGGGTTCTACCTGATGGCGGGGATCCTGCTCCTGAACCTTCTCTTCATCCTCACCTTCTACAAGGAGCTGAAACTTTCCACGTTCGACGCGGGGCTGGCCGGGGCGCTCGGGTTTTCCCCCGTGGTCATCCATTACGGTTTGATGACCATCGTATCGATCACGGCCGTGGGCGCCTTCGACGCGGTGGGATCGGTTCTCGTGGTGGCGCTCATGATCGCCCCTCCGGCGACCGCCTACCTGATCACCGACCGGTTGTCGTACATGCTTCTCCTTGGCTGCCTCATCGGGGTGATCTGCGCCGTCTCGGGGTACTGGGCGGCGCACGTCCTGGACGCTTCCATCGCCGGCTCCATGGCCTCGATGACCGGCATCTTCTTCGTGGCGACCTTCCTGGCCGCCCCGAACCGCGGTCTGGTTTCGATCTTCCTCCGGCGAGCCCGCCAGCGGATCGAGTTCGCCCAGACGATGCTGCTCGTCCACCTGTACAACCACGAGGGTCTCCCCGGCGAGCAGAGGGAGAACCACGTGGACCATCTCCACGAGCACCAGCGGTGGGATCGGGCCTTTGCCGCACGGATCGTCGCCGCCGCCGAACGGAAGGGGACCCTTTCCCGCGACGGGGACCTTCTCATGCTGACCGAGAGAGGCCGCGAGATCGCGCGGCAGGCGATGGTGGGGTGACCGGGAGGGTCATGACCGCTGCCAGCGCAGCCAGGTTTCCAGAATCTTTTTCACCGTGGGCGTCAGGCGGGTGCGGTTGTAGGCATCGGCCAGCTTCTTGATGACCTCCCCCTGGGTCGGATAGGGGTGAATGGTTTTCCCGATGGCGGAAAGCCCGAGGCCGGCAGTCACGGCGAGGGAAAGTTCGTTGATCATCTCCCCGGCGTGGCTGGCGACGATGGTGGCCCCCAGAATCTTGTCGCTTCCTTTCCGAAGGTGGACGCGGGCGAACCCGGCCGTCTCCCCGTCGAGCTTCGCCCGGTCCACGTCGGACAGGGGGACCGTCAGGGTCGTCACCGGGATCCCCTTGGCTTTGGCGTCGGCCTCGTACATCCCCACGTGCGCGATCTCCGGATCGGTGTAGGTGCACCACGGAACGACGAGGGTGGAGCTTCTCTGCCTGCCGAAAAACAGGGCGTTGGCGATCAGGATGCGTGCGAGCGCGTCGGCGGTATGGGTGAACTTGTAGGGGAAACAGATATCGCCCGCCGCATAGACGCGGGGGTTGGACGTCCGGAGCCGGTCGTCGACCTGGACGCCCCGCCTCGGGTCGTAGGCGATTCCCGCCGATTCCAGGTTCAGCCCGCCCACGTTGGGGGCCCGCCCGATGCCGACGAGGATCTCGTCGGCGGGGACGCGCAGGATTTCTCCCTTCTGCTCCACATGGACGATCTTGTCGGCGCCCTCCCTTTCGATCCGAACGACCTTCGCGTTGAGGAGCAGGGTCACCCCATCCTCCGCGAGGGCGTCCTGCAAAATGCCGGCTGCGTCCGGGTCTTCCCGGGAAAGGACGTGGGTCCCCATCTCGACGAGGGTCACCCGGCTTCCCAGGCGCGCGAACGCTTGGGACAGCTCGCACCCGATCGGCCCTGCGCCGATGACGGCGAGCCTTTCGGGAAGTTCCGTCAGGGAGAAAACCGTTTCGTTGGTGAGGTACCCGGCTTCCTCGATCCCCGGGATCGGGGGAGCCGCCGCCCGAGCTCCCGTGCAGATGGCGGCCCGCCGGAACCGGAGGCGAATTCCGTTCACCTCGACGGTGTCCGGCCCCGTGAATTTCCCCTCGCCCAGGAAGACGTCGACGCCCAGCGTTTCGGAAAACCGGGTGACGGAGTCATGGAAGCTGATCTCCGCCCGGATGCGCCGCATCCTCTCCATCGCCTTGCCGAAATCGATCGTCAGGTGTTCGGTTCCCTTTACCCCGAATTCCCCGGAGGTGCGCGCATCGTGGATCGCCCGGGCCGGCCGGATGACCCCCTTGGAAGGGACGCACCCGACGTTCAGGCAGTCCCCGCCCAGGAATTCGCGCTCGATGAGGGCGACTTTCGCGCCCAGCCCGGCGGCGCCCGCGGCGGTCACGAGCCCGGCCGTCCCCGCCCCGATCACCACGAGGTTGTAGACGTCGGCGGGGACCGGGTTCTTCCGCCCCGGGGGGTGGACATTGGCAACGAGGGTTCGGTTCTCCTCGGTGTCGGGCAGAATCGCGGGATGCGGTTTCATGGTCGAGCTCCTTTTCCAGACGTGCCCTTCTCGGACAAAGGTCCGATGGAGGCTTCATTCCCCTTTCCGTCTTTTGATGATCTTCGGGATGAAGAAGGAGAAGACGAAGAGGGCCACGGAGAAGACCACCTTGAAGGAGAGGAGGTCCGCCCAGTTTCCGCTTGCCCACACCTCCTTCACGGTCCCCACGAAGAAGGTGAAGATGAAGGTCCCCACGATGATCCCCAGGCCCGTGCCGAAGAAGTAGTCCCGGAAGCGGACGCCGGTCAGCCCCATGCCGAAGTTCATCGGGGTGAAGGGGAAATAGATGAGCCTAAGGTAGAGGACCGTAGCGAAGCCGTTGCGCTCGATCGCCTCGTCGTATTTTTTCAGCCGGTCCCCGATGAGGGAGGCGGCGAACTCCCTGCCCAGCGTGCGGCCGATCCAGAAAGCCGCGCTTGCGCCGATCATGGCCCCCACCCACACGTAGAGGAACCCCCAGTAGGCGCCGAAGATGGCGGCGCCGAGCGTGGTCAGGAGCGTTCCGGGGACGAAGAGGCAGATCCCGACGATGTATACGAGGATGAAAAGAAAGGGGGCCCAGTACCCCGCGGATTCCAGAACCTGCCCCAGCGCTTCGCGCGTGAGATAACCCTTCACCGGGGTGAAGCGGACGATGACGACGGCCGCGACGATGAAGAGGAGCAGGGCGATCGCCTTGATCAGCGGCCCCTTGCCCGTTGCCGCCTGGCGCGGCGTGGTCTCCATCGTTGGTCCGTTCCCCCCGGCGAGATGTTGCGGATTCATCCATATGGATGGATCGAACCACCTCGCGGATTCAAAGGAATGGCATATCCCATGGGAAAAGCAGGAAGGCAAGGCATATGCGGGAATCCCGGAGAATATTCTCCAAAGAAATGAAGAAAATGCTCGATTCCTTTTTTAGGAAGAAACGGTCCATGGGTTGAATCCTGTCGATATTGAAAGATCTTTTGTGCAATTGCCGGATCGGCATGGCTGATGCAGTTACCCTATGCAGAAAGTAATCCGCAAGACGGAAAACGGAAAGGAGGGGAGAACGTTGATGGGAGGATGGTTGGTCTGGCTGCTCTTTGGAGGATTGTTCCTCTTCCTCATGTTCCGAGGCGGGGGTTGCTGCGGCGGGCATGGGTGTCATGACGGTCACTCCGGGGGTTCCGGAGGCAGCGGGAAAAATCGGATCGACCCTCACGAGGATCATTAGAGGAATCGGAGGCATGGTGGAGTCCATCAAAACAAATGGCAGGAAGAAAGGGAGTACAGGAACATGAAGAGGAGTATGCTTTCGATTGTTGCGGTGCTGGCATTTGCGATTCTGGTGACGGGTGTCGCCTACGCCCACGTGGATCAAAACAGGTGGTGTAACGGAAATTCGGGGTCGAAAGAGATGATGGACTCCCAAAGGGGAAACATGATGGGGGCCAATGGACACATGATGGGCTCCTACGCGGAGCATATGGGCCCTGCCAACGAAAACAACGGAGGTCACATGAGCGGGCCATCTTCGGGGCATATGATGGCGCGGAGTGAAGGAAAGAACCAGGCGTTCGAATGCCCCGGGTGGGATGGCGGGAGCAGGGATGCCGGGAACATGGAGGGCGAGAACGAATAGGGAGTCACCGCATGGGACCGGTGAAACGTTCAGGAAAGGTGTTGCAATGAAAGCAAAGCACGAGTTGCACCGGCATGGCGGAGAGGAGGAAACGATCGAAGCTCCTGCAACCCGGAAAGACCCCGT
>DASUAN010000021.1:0-2255 GCA_035763765.1 Candidatus Deferrimicrobiaceae bacterium | reverse complement strand
AGTTCGCTGCCCTGCGCGGGGGGGCGCGATGAATCCTCCGTGGGGATCGGAATTTGTCCTGGGCGGGCAGGCCGTGATCGAGGGAGTGATGATGAAAGGGGCAAGGACCTACGCCGTGGCGGTCCGGAAACCGAACGGGGAGATTCGGGTGCGGGATTTTCCGGTCTCGGAAACCCGCGTCCGGACGCATCTTTCCCGGATGCCTCTCCTTCGGGGGATCGTGACGCTGGCGGCGATGCTCGCCATCGGGTACCGCGCGCTCCGGTTCTCCGCGGACGAGGCGATCGACGATGCGGAGCGGAGGGAAACGGGAGGAAGCGCCCGGATCCGGGAGGAAGGCGGGGGAAAAGACTCGGGCCTGGTCATGGCCTTGGGGCTGGGGCTGGGCCTCCTGTTGGGCGTGGGGCTCTTCTTCTGGCTGCCCCTCGTGCTGACCCGATGGGTTACCGTTTTCCTGCCCGTCCTGTCGGGGCGCATCGCCTTCAACCTCCTGGACGGCGTGATCCGGGTCCTCGTCTTTCTCGTTTACGTTCTGGGCATCGGGATGATGAGGGACGTTCGCCGGATCTTCCAGTACCACGGCGCCGAGCACAAGGTGGTGCATGCCTACGAGAAGAAGGCGGACCTCGTTCCGGAGAACGTCGCGGAGTTCCCGAGCCTGCACCCCCGGTGCGGGACGAGCTTTCTCCTTTTCGTGATGGTGATCAGCATCGCCGTCTTCTCCCTCATTCCCCACGAGAGTTCCCTCCTCGGGAAGGCGCTCATGCGGCTGCTGCTTCTCCCGGCGGTCGCCGGGATCTCCTACGAGGCCCTCCGGTATTCGGCGAGACACGGCGGGTCCGGGTTCTTCCGCGCCCTCGTTTTCCCCGGCCTCCTGCTTCAGCGGCTGACCACCCGGGAGCCGGATCTCGCCCAGATCGAGGTGGCCATCGCGTCCCTGCAACGCTTGGCGCCGGGTGCAGGAACGGAGGGAGTCCATGTGGGATAAGCTCGAGTCGATCGCGGGACGCGTCGACGAGATCACGCGCCTCCTGTCGGATCCCGCCGTGGCGGGCAACCCCCGGGAGCTTCAGAAACTGGGCCGGGAGCTGGCCGAGCTTCGGCCCCTGGCCGACGCATACGCGCAGGTCCGGAGAATCGAGCAGGAACTTGCGGAAAACCGGAACCTCGTCCAGTCGGAGAAGGACCCGGAGATGCGGGCGCTCGCCAAGGAGGAGATCACGAGACTTTCCGCGGAGAAGGAGCGGCTCGAAAAGGAGATGCGCGTCCTTCTTCTCCCGAAGGATCCGAACGACGAGAAGAACATTCTCATCGAAGTCCGGGCAGGGGCCGGGGGCGAGGAAGCGGCGTTGTTCGCCTCCGAGCTCTTCCGGTCCTATTCCATGTATGCCGCGATGAAGGGGTGGAAGGTGGAGATGCTCTCCCACAGCGAGACGGGCCTTGGGGGGATCAAGGAAGTCATAGTGATGATCGAGGGGAAGGGCGCCTACAGCCGGCTGAAGTTCGAGAGCGGCGTGCACCGGGTCCAGCGGGTTCCCGCGACGGAAGCGGGAGGCCGGATTCACACGTCCACGGTCACGGTGGCGGTGATCCCCGAGGCCGAGGAGGTGGATGTCCAGATCCATCCCGACGACCTCCGCATCGACGTGTTCCGCTCCTCGGGCCCCGGGGGACAGAGCGTGAACACGACGGACTCGGCGGTCCGCATCACCCACATTCCGACGGGTCTGGTCGTCTCGTGCCAGGACGAGAAATCCCAGTTGAAGAACAAGTCCAAGGCGCTGAAGATCCTCCGGTCGAGACTCTACGACCTCGAGATGGAAAAGCAGCGCGCCGAGCGGGCGGACATGCGCCGGTCGATGGTCGGGACGGGGGATCGGAGCGAACGGATCCGCACCTACAACTTCCCCCAGAACCGGGTGACCGACCACCGCATCGGGCTGACCGTTCACCAGCTTTCCCAGGTGCTGAACGGGGCGATCGACGTGTTTGTGGACGCCCTGATTTCTCATGCCCACGCCGAAGCCCTGAAGCACGCCGTCTGAACCGGCTTCCATCGATGCAACTCGCCGAACTCCTCGCGTTCTGCCGCCGGGAGATGGAGGGGCACGGCCTTCGCGGCTTCCCCGAGGCGGAAATCCTCGTTTCCCACCTCGCCGGCATTCCCCGTTCCCGCCTCTTCCTGGAGGGGGGGAGGGAGGTCGGGGACCTGACCGGCGAACTCCGTTCGCTCCTTCGGCGAAGGGTTTCCGGGG
>DASUAN010000020.1:0-3422 GCA_035763765.1 Candidatus Deferrimicrobiaceae bacterium | reverse complement strand
GGTCTCCCGGTTTACCCACCTGTTCTGGAGCGTGGACGACCTCGTTAAAAAGATCGAAATGCTCCGGTTGATCGGCCGGGAGACGGGCACATGCTTCCAGCGTTGCGTGGGTCTGGACGCGATCAACGCCCTCTGGTCCGTCACCTACGAGGTGGACCAGGCGAAAGGGACCGATTACCATAAGAGGTTCCGGGTATTCCTGGAAAAGCTTCAGCGCGAGGACCTGATGTCGGCGGGAGCCATGACCGACGTCAAGGGGGATCGCTCCCTCCCTCCGTGGCAGCAGCCGGACCCCGACATGTACGTCCGGATCGTGGAACGCAGGCCCGACGGGATCGTGATCCGGGGCGCCAAAACCCATATCACTGGAGCGGTGAACTCCCATGAAATCTTCGTGATGCCCACCCTCGGCCTTCCCCCGGAAGGCGCGGACTACGCCGTCGCCTGCGCCGTCCCCGTCGACGCCCCGGGACTGACCCTGGTGTTCGGAAGGCAGACGAACGACGAGCGCAAGGAGGAGGAGGGACTGTTCGACTGCGGCACCTCCTACGGGGTCGTCGGGGGGGAGTGCACGCTGATCTTCGAGGACGTGTTCGTCCCCCACGAGCGGGTGTTCATGGCCGGGGAAGGGGAGTTCGCCGGATTGCTCGTGGACCGGTTCTCCTCGTGGCACCGGGCCAACTACGGGGGGTGCAAGGCGGGGAACGCCGACATTCTGCTGGGCGCGACAGCGATGCTGACCGAGATCCACGGGACGATCAAGAACTCCATCGTCCGGGACAAGCTCACCGAAATTGTCCACCTCGTGGAGACGATCTACGCCGGCGCCGTGGGGTCGTCCGCATTGGGGACGAAGCTTCCCGCGGGGAACTGGCTCGTGGACCCGCTGCTCGCGAACACGGTGAAGCAGAACGTGACCCGGTTCCTCTACCAGGTGGGGAGGCTGGCGCACGACCTGGGGGGCGGGCTGCTGTCCACGCTTCCCTCCGATGCGGATTTCCGAAGCGGAGAGATCGGAGGCCTCCTCACGAAATACTTCGCCGGCCGGCAGGGGTTCGCGACCGAGGAGAAGCGGAAACTCTGCCGGTACATCGAGAACATGACGTCCGTGGCGACGCTCGTCGAGGCGCTCCACGGCGCGGGATCGCCCCAGGCCCAGCGGATCGTCATGCTGCGCCAGGCCGACCTCCCGGGAAAGGCCAAGATGGCGAAGAAGGTCATCGGGATCGGGAGGGAGTAGCAGCGAACAACCCGAGGGAAAGGAGGAGGAGATGCACAGGAATCCAAGATGCTGGAAATGGTCGTTGGCGGTGGTCCTGGTGCTGGCGATGGGAATGGCCGAAGCGGCATCCGCAGCCGAGAAGATCGTCATCGGAGCCATGTATCCCATGACCGGACGTGCCGGCCGGTATGGGATCGACTCGGTTTCGGGGGCGGAGATCGCGGCGGACGAGATCAACGCAAAAGGCGGGGTCAACGGGCGGATGATCGACCTCATCTTCACCGATTCGAAGGCCAACCCGGCCTATGCCGTCAAGGTGGCGAAACGGTACATCACGGAGGATAAGGTGAACTTCCTGATGGGCGTGGTCAGCAGCGCCGTGGGGCTTGCGGTCACCGAGGTGTCCAAGGAGAACAAGATGATCTTCGTGGGGACGGACCACGCCTCCACGAAACTCACGATGGAGAAGTTCCAGCCGTACTACTTCCGCGTGTCGAACAACACGTATCAGTCCGCGGCGGCGGCAGCGCTTTACGCGAAGGACAAGAAGGACTGGAAGAAGTACTACGTCATCGGCCCGGACTACGAGTACGGCCACCGCACGTGGGAGGACTTCTGGATGCTTCTCCAGAGAACGCGGAAAGATGTGCAGCTCGTGGGGCAGGCATGGCCGAAGCTGTTCGAGCCCGACTACACCCCCTACATTACAGCGATCCTCAACGCCAAGCCCGACGTCCTGGTCACCACGTTCTGGGGCGGAGACACCGTGGCGTTCATCAAGCAGGCGCTCCCCTACAAGCTCTTCGACAAGATGAAGTTCTTCAACTACGACGGCGGCGGCAATTACGAGCTCCTCGAAGCGATGCCCAACACGCTGCCCAAGGGGCTGGTCTTAAGTTCCCGCCACCATCTCAACTGGCCGGACACCAAGGAGAACAGGGATTTCGTAAACAAGTACAAGGCGAAGACCGGGCGGTTCCCCTCCTACGCAGCGGAGGGTGCGTACGCCGGGGTCTACTTCATCGCGGAGGCCGTCCGCCAGGCCGGGACAGCGGAGGACGCCGAAAAGCTCGTGTCGGTGATGGAAACGATGAAGATCAGGCTTCCGGAGGACCCGGAAGGCTTCACCTCCTACATGAGGCCGATCGACCACCAGATCGTCCAGGTGCAGGCGATCGGGGAGACGGTCCCCAACAACAAATACCCCCCTGCGACGATGATGCTCGGGAACTTCAAGGTGTACAAGGCCGAAGACATCATCCCTTCGGAGGAGGAGATCCTTAACGCCCGCAAGGAAGCGGCGAAGTAGGGGCGATGCGGGGTGAGGCCGTTCCCCCTTCCTCCGAGGGGGAACGGCGCACTCCCGGGAAGACACGGGACGGACTCCGTTGGAAAGCAACATTGTCATTTCGCAGCTTGTGAGCGGCCTCACGAGTGCGATGACCCTGTTCCTGGTCGCATCCGGCCTCACCCTCATTTTCGGCGTGGTCAACGTCTTCAATTTCGCCCACGGATCCTTCTACCTGCTCGGGGCCTACTTCGCCTACCAGTTCGTCTCGATCATGGGGGTGGGATTTTTCGAGGGAGTGGTCGTGGCCACGCTGGGCGCAGGGGTAGCCGGCATGGCGATGGAGTACCTTTTTCTCCGCAGGATCTACGGCAGACCCGGCGAGGCGGGGTTCCAGATCCTTCTGACCTACAGCTTCATCCTCATCTTCGACGATGTCGTCAAGATGATCTGGGGGACGGACTACAAGTCGATCGAAAAGCCCGAGGCGCTGATCGGGCCCCTGTCGCTCGGCGACGTGATCATCCCGAGATACAACCTCATGGTGATCGTCGTCGGGTTTCTCGTGGCGGTCGTCATGTGGGCGATGATCAAGAAGACGCGCTTCGGCAGGGACCTGCGCGCCATCTCGCAGAACCGGGAGATGGCCTCCTCCCTCGGGGTGAACGTCCCCGTGACGCTTTCGCTGGTCTTCGGGATGGCCACCGCGATGGGGGGATTGAGCGGTGCCCTCTCCGCGCCGGTCCGCACGGTCACGCCCGGGGCGGGCATCGAGGTGATCATCGGCTCCCTGATCGTCGTGGTCATCGGGGGACTGGGCAACTTCTGGGGGGCTCTCGTGGGGGCCCTGATCATCGGGGAGGTGACCTCCTTCGGCATCCTCTACCTCCCGCAGTGGGCGATCCTCTTCAG
>DASUAN010000019.1:0-4603 GCA_035763765.1 Candidatus Deferrimicrobiaceae bacterium | reverse complement strand
GTCGGTACGGTACCCGTCCCTCCGAATCACCCGGGCTCCGCAGGACGGGCACCAGGTGTGTTGGGCACCTTCCAGGTAGTAATTTCCCACGTAGACGTACGGCATCCTCTCCCGGCCGATCCGGAAGGCGGCGGCGAGCCGGTCGGGGGGCGTGGGGGGGGCCGTGAAGCGGTGCATGGGCGTGTACCGGGAAAAGTGAAGGGGGATCTCCGGATCGACCCCGGCGACGAAGTCCACCACGGCGCGGATCGACTCGTCCGAGTCGTTCTCTCCGGTGACGAGGAGGTTGGTGATCTCGATGTGGGTGGCCGCGGCGCTTTGGCGGATCGTGTCGAGGACCGGCTCGAGCGTCCCTCCGCAGATCTTGCGGTAGAACCCCGGGTCCATCGACTTCAGGTCGATGTTCATCGCGTCCACGAGGGGAAGCAGCTCCGCCAGGGGCTCCGGCCGGAGGTATCCGTTCGTGACCAGGACGTTGGCCATCCCGGCCTTCCGGAACTCCCGGGCGCAATCGAGGACGAACTCGAACCAGATCGCCGGCTCGTTGTACGTGTAGGAGATCCCGACGGCCCCCTCCCTCCTCGTCGCCCGGACGAGGTCGGAGATCGGCACGGGCGCCAGGGGGGCCCGGCACTCGACCAGGTGAAAATTCTGGCAGAAGCCGCAGCGGAAATTGCAGCCGACCGACCCGATCGACAGGATCGACTTCCCGGGGTGGAAGTGGTAAAGCGGTTTCTTTTCCACCGGGTCGAACTGGACCGCCGACACCTTCCCGTAGGTGAGCGCGACGAGCGTTCCCTCCCGGTTTTCCCGGACCCGGCAGATCCCCCGCTTCCCCGGGGAGATCAGGCAGCGGTGGGGGCAGAGCTCGCACCGGACCCCGCTCCCTTCCGGGTGCCAGTACGCGGCGGTGTGGAGCTCAGTAACGGACATGGAAGCCCTCGTGGATTTCGCTGCTGCCGCGCCATTCGACGGACAGATCCGTGACGACTGCGCCGGGCGGCCCCTCGCGCATGAACGCGATGACCTGTTCCACCGCCGTGCGTTCGCCCTGGAGGACCGCCTCGACCTGTCGTCCCGGAAGGTTGCGGACGAATCCGCGCACGCCGCACCGGGAGGCGAAGTCCCGGGTCGACGCGCGGAAGAAGACCCCTTGCACCCGGCCGGATACGACCACGCGGGCCTCCGGGACCTGCGTCATCTACGGCTTCCCCTCTCCCGTCATCCTCCGGAACTCCTCCTCGGAGAGGACCGGGATCGCCATCTGCCTTGCCTTCGCCAGTTTCGAGCCGGGGTTTTCGCCCGCCACCAGGAAATCGACTCTTCTGCTGAGGGCGGCGGCGACCGTTCCCCCCTCCCGGCGGACGAGCTCCTGGGCCTTCGCCCTCGGCATGCCGAGGGTTCCCGTGAAGAGAAACGTTTTCCCGGTGACCTTCCCCTCGCGGGGCCGTTCGGGCCGGATCGCCACCTCGCGGAGCAGATGGTCCGCGATCCGCTTCCCCTCCTCCGACGCGAAGAAGGCGGAGACGCTCTGCGCCACCTCGGGCCCGATTTCGTGGACCTCCATGAGCGTCTCCCGGTCCGCCGCCCGGATCGCGTCGAGCGACCCGAAATGCCGGGCGAGCACCTCGGCCGTATGCCGGCCGACGTGCTTGATCCCGAGCCCGTATACGAAGCGGGAGAGGGTGGGGGTGCGGCTCCGCTCGATGGCGCCGACGAGGTTGTCCGCCGACTTCTCCCCGAGCCGTTCCATTCCGGCGAGCGTCGCGCGTTCCAGCGCGTACAAATCGGCCGGCTCGGACACGAGCCCCCCCTCCACCAGGGCGGAGATGATCTTCGTTCCGATCCCCTCGATGTCGAACGCGTCCTTGGAGACGAAGTGGCGAAGCGACTCTTTCCGCCTTGCGGAGCACCCTTTCCCGGTGCACCGGTGGGCGGCCTCGCCCGGCACCCGCTCCACGGGGGAGGAGCAGACCGGGCAGGTGAAAGGCATCCGGAACGGCTTCCGCCTTCCCGGGTCCTTCTGGATCGCGGAGACCGACGCGACGACCTCCGGGATGACGTCCCCCGCCCGCTGGACCACGACCCGGTCGCCGATCCGGATGTCCTTCTCCTCGACCAGGTCCTGGTTGTGTAAGGTGGCCCGGCGGACCGTCACGCCCCGCACGGTGACCGGGGAGAGGATCGCCACCGGAGTGAGCGTCCCCGTCCGGCCCACGCTTACGAGGATGTCCGTGACGGTCGTCTCGGCCCGGTCGGGCGAGAACTTCGCCGCGACGGCCCACCGCGGGGAGCGGGAGATCTCCCCCAGTTCCCGCTGGAGGTTGCGGTCGTTCACCTTCACGACGATGCCGTCCACCTCGAAAGAAAGGGATTCCTTGGTCTTCTCCACGGAATGGTGGAAGTCGATCACCTCTCCGATGTCCCGGCAGAGGCGGCTTCCCTCCCAGTTCACCGGGAATCCCCATCCGGCAAGCAGCCGAAGCTCCTCCCAGTGGGTGGGAAACGAGACGACCTCGACCCTCCCCGTCCCGTATACCCAAAGGTTCAGCCGCCGGCTGGCCGTGATGCGCGGGTCCAGCTGGCGCACGGAGCCCGCCGCGGCGTTCCTCGGGTTGGCGAAGGTCGGCTCCCCCCGCCGCTCCCTTCCCCGGTTCATCTCCTCGAAGTCCCGCCGGTCCATGTACACCTCCCCCCGGACGTCGAGCATCCTCGGGGGAGCCGTCCGGATCGCGTTCCGGGAGCGGGAGGCGGCGGGCCCGTTTCGGGAAATTTCGAGGGGAACGTCCGCGATCGTCCGGAGGTTCCCCGTCACGTCCTCCCCCCGCGTACCGTCTCCCCGCGTGGCGCCCCGGACATACCTTCCCCTCTCGTAGGTGAGCTCCACGGCCAACCCGTCGATCTTGACCTCGGCGACGTACCCGAAGGCGTCGACCGCCTCTTCCGGGAAGCCCCGCCCCTTGAGGAACCGCTTCACCCGGACGTCGAACTCCCGAAGTTCCTCCTCGTCGAACGCGTTCTGGAGAGAGAGCATGGGCAGTTCCCGCACGACCGTTCCGAAGGCCTCCACGGGCTCCGACCCCACCCGCTGCGTCGGCGACTCCGGGTCGAAGAGCTCGGGGTGGGCTTCCTCGAGCCGTTGCAGTTCCCGGAAGAGGGCGTCGTACTCGGCGTCGGATATCTCGGGAGCATCCTCCCGGTAATACCGCTCGTTGTGATACCGGATCCGACGCCTCAGTTCCTGGATGCGGGATTCGGGAGAGCCTCGGGTCATCCGTACGTTCCTTTCGGAAATGCTCGGGAAAAGGCTCTGGGGGGAAAGGCCGGTGCGGCCTCGATGATGTCGGCGTGTCGGAGCCGACCCCGCCCTATCCCTCCTCGAGCGCCACGATGCCGGGGAGCCGTTTCCCCTCCAGCAGCTCGAGGAACGCCCCGCCGCCGGTCGACACGTAGGACATCCGGGAGAACAGCCCCGCCTTGTGCAGCGCCGTGTCGGTGTCTCCGCCTCCGACGATCGTGATGGCGTCGCTGTCCGCCAAGGCCCGCATGATCGAGTAGGTCCCGCTGGAGAAGATTCCGATCTCGAACGCCCCGAGCGGCCCGTTCCAGACGATGGTCTTCGCGTCCTGCAGCGCTTCCTTGAACAAAAGAGACGTGGCCGGGCCGATGTCCGCCGCGGTCCACCCGGCGGGAATTTCCTGGGCGGGGACGGCCTTCGACGTCGCCGACGCGTCGAGCCGGTCGGCGACCACGACGTCGACCGGAAGATAGAACTTGACCTTCCGTCCCGCGGCGTTTGCGAGCACCTTGCCGGCGGTCTCCACCATCTCCGCCTCGTACAGGGAACTGCCGACCTCGTACCCTTGGGCGGCGAAGAAGGTGTTCGCCATCGCCCCCCCGATGAGGATCTTGTCGACCTTGGCGAGGACGTTGTTGATCGCCTCGATCTTCCCGGAGATCTTCGCCCCGCCGAAGACCGCCGCCAGCGGGCGCGCGGGCGAGACGAGGGCCTTCTCGAAATACGCGATCTCGTTCTTCATGAGGAGCCCGGCGGCCTTCTCCTGGACGAACCGTGTGACGGCCACGTTCGACGAGTGGCCGCGATGGGCGGTCGCGAACGCGTCGTTCACGTACACGTCGCAAAGGGAGGCGAGCTGCTTCCCGAAGGCCTCGTCGTTTTTCTCCTCGCCGGGATGGAACCGCACGTTCTCCAGAAGGAGGACGTCCCCCGGGCGCATCGCGGACACCGCCTTCTCCGCGGCCTCTCCGACGCAATCGGGGACGAAGGGGACTTCCCTCCCGAGGAGGGAGGAGAGCCGCTTGGCCGCGGGGGAGAGGCTCATCTCGGGGACCACCTTCCCCTTGGGGCGGCCCAGGTGGGACAAGAGGATCGTCTTCGCGCCCTTTTCCATGGACAGGCGGATCGTCGGAAGGACCGCCTTGATCCGCGTGTCGTCGGTGATGTTCCCTGCCTTGTCCAGAGGGACGTTGAAGTCGACGCGGATGAGCGTCCGCTTCCCCGCGAGATCGAGCTGGTCGATGGTGCGCACCTTCATCGCTTCTCCTCCCGGCTGTTCTGCGTGAATCGTACCAGAAACCCCCG
>DASUAN010000018.1:0-2599 GCA_035763765.1 Candidatus Deferrimicrobiaceae bacterium | reverse complement strand
TCATCGCCGCCACGATGACGAAGAACCCGGAGCGCGCCAAGCAGATCGACTTCAGCTATACCTACTTCTTCACGGGGCAGAAGTTCCTGACGAAGAAGGGAACGGCAAAGACCGTGAAGGATCTCGACGGGAGCAAGATCGGGACGGCCAAGGGGTCCACCTCCGAGCAGAACGCGAAAAAGGCGCTGCCGAACTCGACGATCCTGTCCTTCGACGACTATCCCCAGGGGGTTCTCGCGCTGCAGCAGGGGAAAGTCGTCGCGGTGACCACCGACGAGTCGATCCTGGCCGGCCTTCTCGCCAAGCTCCCGAAGGGACAATACGAGATCCCGGCCATACGGATCTCCGACGAGCCTTACGGGCTGGGGATCCGTAAGGGGGACACGAACTTCCTCAATTTCGTGAACCAGACCCTGCTGGAGATGGAAAAGAGCGGGGAAGCAAAAGCCATCTTCGATAAGTGGTTCGGGCCGGACTCCAACACGCCGCTCGTCCGGGACTTCGAGATCTTCGCGGACAAGCGGGGGCTGGAATAGGCAGGGGGAGTAGTCCCGCGTGCTGAAATACAAGTTCGACTGGGCGGTCGTCCTCTCGGGGAAGTATTTCGACTGGCTGGTATCGGGCGTCAAGGTCACGATCCAGCTCTCGGTGGTGGCGATCGCCCTCGCTTTCCTCCTTGGGCTTTTCATCGCGGTCATGCGGATGAGCAAGGTGCGACCCGTCCGGTGGATAGCCCACGGCTACCTCGAGTTCTTCCGCAACACACCGCTTCTGGTCCAGATCTTTTTCTGGTACTTCGGGTCGTACAAGATCCTGCCGATGGCAGTCAACGACTGGCTGGTCTCCACGAACTTCGAGTTCGCCTCCGCGGTCATCGCACTCACGATCTACACATCGGCGTTCATCGCCGAGGATATCCGCTCGGGCGTCCTCTCCATCCCGAAGGAGCAGATGGAGGCCGCAAGAAGCTCCGGGTTCACGTACATCCGGTCGATGCGGTACATCATCCTGCCGCAGGCGGTCCGGATCACCATCCCGCCCCTGATCGGCCAGTTCCTGAACCTGATGAAGAACTCCTCCCTGGCGATGACGATCGGGGTGGCGGAGCTCACCTACCAGGCAAGGCAGGTGGAAAGCTACACCTTCAAGGGGTTCGAGGCATTCACGGCGGCAACGGTTGTGTATCTGGGGTTGTCGATCATCATCACGGTCGCGGTCACCTGGTACAGCAAGACGATCCTTTCCCCGATGAGAGCGAGATGAGATGGGGCTCGATTTCCACGTCATCTGGGACAACCTGACCTACTTCTTCATCGGGCGCTACCCCCACGGTCCGCTGGGGGGGGTGGGGCTCACCTTCTACCTTGCGGTCGTCTCCTGTATCCTCTCCTTCTTCGGCGGGATGATTCTTGGGCTTCTCGCCATTTCCCGTAACCGGGTGATCCGGTACGTCTCGGAGGCGGTGATCCAGGCCGTGCGGGGGATGCCGCTCCTCATGGTCATCTTCTGGATGTATTTCCTTTACCCGGCCCTCATGGGCCGTTCGATGCCGGAGAGTCAAACCGTGATCCTCGCGCTTACGTTTTTCACCTCCGCCTACATGTCGCAGATCGTGAAGGCCGGAATCGAGGGGATCCCGAAGGGGCAGACCGAGGCAGCCATCTCCACGGGGCTGACCCACCGGCATACCATGATGTTCATCATCCTGCCGCAGGCCCTTCGGAACATGATCCCGTCATTCGTCAACCAGTTCGTCTCGCTCATCAAGGACACGTCGCTCGCCTTCATCGTCGGCGTCTCCGAGCTGACCCACGTGGCGACGCAGATCAACAACCGGAGCCTCGTC
The DNA here is from genome assembly GCA_035763765.1 of Candidatus Deferrimicrobiaceae bacterium. Taxonomy (GTDB): domain Bacteria; phylum Desulfobacterota; class Deferrimicrobia; order Deferrimicrobiales; family Deferrimicrobiaceae; genus CSP1-8. The sequence continues at coordinate 753 of DASUAN010000018.1, read as the reverse complement.
TATCCCACCGAGATCTTCCTGTTCATCGCCTTCATCTACTTCATCCTCTGCTACGCCTTCACCACACTCTCCCGGTGGCTCGAAAAGCGCCTGGCCTGGGCTAAGGCGATCTGAGGGGCAGACCATCCCGCCGGCAACCCGGGCCTGCCCTTTCCATCCCGAGGAACTGCTGCGCTTTATCGCCGGGGGGGAGGAAACGAGGGCTTGACGATGCCTTTCTCCCTGTTCCCGGGACGTCCCTGGACGCTTCTTCTCGTCGCCTGCGCCGGATATTGCGCGCTGGTCGCGTTCGCCTACCTACGGCAGGACAAGCTCCTCTATTTCCCTGACGTCTACCCGCCGGCCGAGGGGGCAAGCCGCGCCAAGGCGCTCGGGTTCCGCTTCTGGCCGGAAAATACCGCCGGATACCACGGTTTCGTCCATGCGTACGGTCCCCCGTCCCCGAAAGGGGTGATCCTGCTCTTCCACGGGAACGCGGGCACGGCGCTTGACCGATCCTTCTACGCGGGGTCGCTTGCCCCCCTCGGGTATCTCCTGATCGTCTTCGAGTACCCCGGCTACGGCGCGCGGGGCGGGAAGCCCGGGGAGGCCTCCTTCGTTTCCGCCGCCGTCGCGGGATACTGCGCGATCGTCGCGTTCGCCTACCTGCGGCAGGACAAGCTCCTCTATTTTCCCGACGTCTACCCGCCGGCGGAAGGGGCTTCCCGCGCGAAGGCGCTCGGGTTCCGCCTCTGGCCGGAAAACCCCGCCTCA
>DASUAN010000017.1:0-4980 GCA_035763765.1 Candidatus Deferrimicrobiaceae bacterium | reverse complement strand
GAAGGTAGAGAAGCGCCATGCGGATCGCGACGCCCGTCTCCACCTGGTTCAATACGATCGACTGCGGGCTGTCGGCCAGTTCATCGGACAGTTCAACCCCCCGGTTGATCGGACCCGGGTGCATGATCACGGCGTCTTTCTTGGCGAGAGAAAACACCTGCCGGTTCAAGCCGTACACTCGGGAATACTCTCGAATGGACGGGAAGTACCCTGTTTTTTGCCGTTCCAACTGAATCCGAAGCATCATCACCACATCGGCGTCCCGGACGGCCTCCCGGATGTCGTTCGTCAGGTTCGCTCCGGTGCGCCCCATCTCTCTCGGAAGGAGGGTGGAAGGCCCGCACAGCCACAGATCCGCTCCCATCCTGCCGAGGGAATGGAGGTTGGAACGGACGACTCTGCTATGCAATATATCTCCGATAATCGATATCTTAAGCCCCTTTACCTTTCCCTTAACTTTAACTATCGTATACAGGTCCAGAAGTCCTTGGGACGGATGCTCGTTCGATCCGTCCCCCGCGTTGATGACGGAACAGGAGACGTACCGCGACAGGAAGTGTGCGGCTCCGGACGCCGGGTGGCGTATGACGACGATGTTCGGCTTCATCGCATCGATGTTCTTCGCCGTGTCCAGAAGAGTCTCCCCTTTCGCGACGCTCGAAACCGCGGCGCTGAAGTTCACCACGTCCGCCGAGAGCCGTTTCCCCGCGATCTCGAAGGAGGTCCGCGTGCGGGTGCTTGCCTCGAAGAAGAGGTTGACGACGGTCTTTCCCCGCAGGGCGGGCACTTTCTTGATGTCCCGCGTCAGGATCTCCTCCATCGATCGTGCCGTGTCGATCACGAACTCGATCTCCTCCGTGCTGAAGTCCGCCAGCCCGAGTACGTGCTTCCGCCTCCATTCCATTGGATTCACTCCCTCTTCCCGGGGGTGCTCTCCGCCAGCAGCACCTTCCAACCTTCCGGCTCCCCTTCGACGATGACCTCGACCGTTTCCGTGCGGGAGGTGGGAACGTTTCGCCCGACGTAATCGGCCCGAATGGGCAGTTCGCGGTGTCCCCGATCGATCAGGACGGCGAGTTGGATGTTCCGGGGGCGTCCGAAATCGATCAGGGCGTCCATCGCCGCGCGGATCGTCCTTCCCGTAAAGAGAACGTCGTCCACGAGAACGACCTTTTTGTCGTCGATCGAAAAGGGGATTTCCGTTCTCTTCAGCCGGGGCTGGTATCCCGCTCTCGAAAGATCGTCCCGATAGAGGGTGATGTCCACGTACCCGGCGGGCACATCGACCCCCTCGATCGACCGGATCTTTTTCTGGATCGCCCGCGAAAGGGGAACCCCCCCCGAGCAGATCCCGACGAGGGCGATCTCCTCCGCTCCCTTGTTTTTCTCGAGGATTTCGTGGGTCAGGCGGGAGACCACCCGGTCCACTCCCTTGGCATCCAGGATCATCTTTTTTCCACCTTTTTTCATGTCTTTTGACCTCATCGGATATCGGGGCGGTTGATGGCAGGCAAAAAAAAACCCCCCCGATCCGTCGGGGAGGGGGTGTCAACCGTTGCCGTCACACGCTTCCATCCTTTGCTAACCTCACGGGATTAGCTTAAAAGGTTTGAACCGATCATACCGCCTGCGGCTTCCTTCGTCAACCGGAATGGAGGAGGGTCTAGTGCAATACGTCTCCGATGCGGCCCCAACGCACGAACTCCGGGTAGCGCCAGACCTGGAACCACCGGACATCGGCGCTCCAGTCCACCGAAAAATAGATGAAAAGCGCTTTTCCGATGATCGCATCCTTCTCGACGAAGCCCCAGAACCGGGAATCGTAGGATCGATCCCGGTTGTCCCCGAGAACGAAATAGTTCCCTTTCGGCACTTTTACCGCCGGCATGTTGTCCCGGTTTCGGACGTACCCGTCGACCGTATTTCCGTCCGCATATCGGGTGTATTCCTCCCGGAGCGGCTCTCCGTTGATGAACACCGCCTTCTCCCGGATCTCCACGGTGTCCCCCGGGACGGCGATGACTCGCTTGATGAAATCCTTGTCGGGGTCTACGGGGTAGACGAACACGATGATGTCCCCCCGCTCGGGGGCGCCGAACGCAAGGATCCTGCCCTTCGTGAACGGCAGGTGGTACCCGTAGACGAATTTGTTGACGAAGATATGATCGCCGATGAGGAGGGTGTTCTCCATCGATCCCGAGGGGATCTTGAACGCCTGGATGACGAAGGTCCGCACCACGAGGGCGATCAAAAGCGCGACCGCGAACGCCTCGATGTACTCTCGAAGCTTTCCTTTTCGGGGGGGTTCTTTTCCCGCCCGGTCTGGGGAATCCGGTGCCCTCTCGCCGGGGGAGGCCTGCGGTTCGCCCGGGGCGACGCCCCGGCGCCCTTTCCGAGCCATCAGTCCTTCACCTTCAGGATGGAGAGGAAAGCCTCCTGGGGGATCTCGATGGTCCCCACCTGCTTCATCCTCTTCTTCCCCTCCTTCTGTTTCTCGAGCAGCTTCCTCTTTCGGGTGATGTCGCCGCCGTAGCATTTCGCGATGACGTTCTTGCTGATCGCCCGCACCGTCTCCCGGGCGATCACCTTCGAACCGATGGCGGCCTGGATCACGACTTCGAACAGCTGCCGGGGGATGAGTTTCCGGAGACGTTCCGCTACGTCCCGTCCCTTGGGATAGGCGCTGTCGCGGTGCACGATGAGCGAGAGGGCGTCCACCTTCTCTCCGTTGATCAGCAGGTCGAGCTTCACGAGGTCGGACCGGCGGAATTCGAGCAGTTCGTAGTCCATGGAGGCGTACCCGCGGGAGGCCGTCTTCAGCTTGTCGTAGAAGTCGAGCACGATCTCGTTCAGCGGCAGTTCGTATTCGAGAATGACCCGGTTTCCCGAGGAGAATTTCATCTGCCGTTGGACCCCCCGCCGCTCCTCGCAAAGCTTGATCACCGCTCCCAGGTGCTCCGCCGGCAGGTGAACGGTGGCGAGAATCACCGGTTCCTCGATGTGGTCCAGGGCGAGCGGCTCGGGAAGCCTTGCCGGACTGTCCACCTCCACGATGCCGCCGTCCCGCGTGACCGCCCGGTACCCGACCGTCGGGGCGGTGGTGATGAGCTCCACGCCGTACTCCCGCTCCAGCCGTTCCTGGATGATCTCCATGTGGAGGAGGCCGAGGAAGCCGCATCGGAACCCGAATCCGAGGGCCACGGAGGTTTCCGGTTCGGCGGTGAACGACGAGTCGTTCAGCCGCAGTTTTTCAATCGCCGCGCGCAGCTGGCCGTAATGGTCGGAAACGACGGGGTAGAACCCGGCGAAGACCATCGGGCGGATCACCTTGAAGCCGGGGAGAGGCACCATTGCCGCTCGCTTCGCATCGGTGATCGTATCCCCTACTTTCGTCTCCTTGACATCCTTGATGTTGGCGATCACGAATCCGACCTCCCCGGGCCCGAGGCTTTCGACCTCCTTCGGATGGGGAGAGAAGACGCCGACCTTCTGGATCTCGAACGTCCTCCCCGTCGACATGAGGGCGATCTTCTGACCGGGGAAAAGCCGACCGTCGAACATTCGGGCCAGGATGATCACGCCCTGGTAGTTGTCGAACCAGGAATCGATGATCAGCCCCTTCGAGGGGGCCTTCTCGTTGCCTGCGGGGGAAGGCACCTGACGGACCACCGCCTCGAGGATCTCCTCGACGCCGGTCCCCTTCTTCGCGCTGACCGCGATGATCCCCGCGGTGTCGAGCCCGATCACGTCCTCGATTTCCCGGCGGACCCGGTCCGGCTCGGCGTTGGGCAGGTCGATCTTGTTGAGCACGGGGATGATCTCCAGGTTCTGGTCCAGCGCCATATACACGTTGGCGAGGGTTTGCGCTTCGACGCCCTGGGAGGCGTCCACGACCAGGATCGCTCCCTCGCAGGCACAGAGGCTTCGCGATACCTCATACGAGAAGTCGACGTGCCCGGGGGTGTCGATCAGGTTGAAAACGTATTCCTTCCCGTCCCTCGCCCGGTAGTTCATCCGGACGGTCTGGGCCTTGATGGTGATCCCCCGCTCCCGCTCGATCTCCATCTTGTCCAGAAACTGGTCCACCTTCTCCCGGCTGGTGAGCGTCCCCGTGATCTCCATCAACCGGTCTGCGAGGGTGGATTTCCCGTGATCGATATGGGCGATGATGGAAAAGTTTCGGATGTGTTCTGCGCGCATTCCTACCACGTGCCGGAAGTTCGTATCTTTTCGCGGAAGAAAGAAAGCGTCCGGGCGAGTCCTTCCTCCAGGTAAGTTTCAGGATACCATCCGAGCTCGTAGGACGCCAGCCGGTTTTCCAGACACGACCTCCTCTGCTCGCCGGGCATGGGGGGGCCGTGGATCTCCTCCTGAGAGCTCCCGGCGAGTTCCCGGAGCAGTCGAAAAATCGTATTGACGTCCGTCTCGACCCCGGTTCCGATATTGATGGACCCCCCTCCCCCCCGCTCGAGGGCGGAAACGTTCGCCCGAACGACATCTCCCACGAACACGTAGTCCCGGGTCTGTTCCCCGTCCCCGTTCACGATCACCGTTTGTCCTTTGAGGAGCCGCTCGCAGAAAATGGCGACCACTCCCGCCTCGCCGTGCGGATCCTGTCTGGGACCGTACACATTGGCGTACCGGAGGGCGGTGTAGTCGAGCCCGTACTGGACCCGGTAGAAGTGCAGATAGAGCTCGGCCGCGATTTTCGCCGCCCCGTAAGGGCTCACGGGCCGGGTGGGGTGGGTTTCGTCGGCGGGAAAGGTCTCCTGTTCCCCGTAACCCGCCCCCCCCGAGGACGCGAAGAGAAACTTTCGAACGCCGTTCTGCCGGCACGCCTCCAAAAGCCGGATCGTGCCGAGGATGTTCACCTCCGCGTCGAACTTCGGGTCCGCGACCGATGCCCGCACGTCGATCTGGGCGGCGTGATGGTTGACGACCTCCGGGCGGAAGGTCCGGATCGCCTCCTCCGCCGTGTCC
>DASUAN010000016.1:0-4082 GCA_035763765.1 Candidatus Deferrimicrobiaceae bacterium | reverse complement strand
TCCGACAAGCTCTACTTCGAGCCCCTGACCGTGGAGGACGTGCTCGCGATCTACGAAAAGGAGAAGCCGGAAGGAGTCATCGTCCAGTTCGGCGGACAGACGCCGCTCAACATCGCCGCGGAGCTCGAGGCGGCGGGGGTCCGGATCCTCGGCACGTCGCCCTCGACGATCGACCTCGCCGAGGACCGGGACCGGTTCCGACGAATCATCGAGGCGATGGGGATCCCCCAACCGGAATCGGGAATGGCGAGCACGCTCGAGGAGGCGATCGAGATCGCCGGAAGGATCGGATACCCGCTCATGGTCCGCCCCTCCTACGTCCTCGGCGGCCGCGCCATGGAGAAGGTGCTCGACGAGGAGATGCTTCGGGAGTACGTGGCCAAGGCCGTGGAGATTTCCCCCGAGCGCCCGATCCTGATCGACCGGTTCCTGGATGACGCCATCGAGGCGGAGGCGGACGCCGTCGCCGACGGGACCGATGCCTTCGTTCCGGCGGTGATGGAGCACATCGAGCTTGCGGGCGTCCACTCGGGCGACTCGGCCTGCGTGATCCCTCCGGTCTCCATCTCCCGCCGGCACATCGACACGATCGAGGAGTACACCCGGAAGATTGCGGTGGAGCTCGGGGTGGTGGGACTGCTGAACATCCAGTACGCCATCGCCAACGACATCGTCTACATCCTCGAGGCCAATCCCCGGGCGAGCCGGACGGTGCCCCTCGTGAGCAAGGTCTGCAACATCCCGATGGCGCGGATTGCCACCCAGGTGATCCTCGGGAAGAAACTGCGCGACCTCTCCCTCGTCCGTCGCCCGGTTCCCCACTTCGGGGTCAAGGAAGCGGTCTTCCCGTTCAACATGTTCCCGGAGGTCGACCCGATCCTCGGCCCGGAGATGCGGTCCACCGGCGAGGTTCTCGGAATGGCGGAAAACTACGGGGAGGCTTTTTTCAAGGCGCAGGTTGCGGCGGCGCAGTTCCTCCCGACCGAGGGAACGGTTCTCATCACCGTCTCCGAGCGCGACCGCCCCGGGGCGCTCGAGGCGGCACGGCGCTTCGCCGAGATGGGATTCGCAATCCTCGCGACCGAGGGGACGCAGCGCTTTCTCGCGGAGAACGGCATCGCCTCTTCGCCGATCCTGAAGGAGCACGAAGGTCGTCCCAACATCACCGACGCGATCAAGAACGGGGAGATCCAGCTCGTGGTCAACACCCCGGTGGGGAGGACGGGCCTCCACGACGATTCCTACATCCGGAAAGCGGCCATCAAGCACGGCGTCCCCTACATCACCACCACGGCCGCGGCGATCGCGGCCGCCAAGGGAATCAAGGAGCACCGCGAAGGCCGGGGCGCGGTCCGAAGCCTCCAGCAGTACCACGCCATGATCGCGGGGTGAATCCCACCCCGCCGCACGAGTTGTCCGGGCGGCCCTCTCGTTGACAGGGCGGAAACGGGAAATTACACTGGTCCAACGCCGTCTGCCCGTACCTCTGATAAGTTGGGTGTCGCCCCCGATCGATGGGGGTGAAATGTATCGATCAGACAAGGATTTTCGTGGCTCCACGGATTAACGGCACGATCGGATGAAAAGGAGGAAGCGGCAATGCGAAAAGGATTCCTGGTCGGTGTTTGGGTTCTTGTCGGGTTTCTGGTCTTCTCGCCTGCCGGCTGGGTTCAGGCGCAGCCGATCAAGATCGGCATCAACGCCCCGCTCACCGGAGATATCCCCAAGGTAGGGGAGGGAACGAAGTTCGCGGCCCAGATGTGGCTTGAAGACGTGAAGGCGGCCGGGGGGCTTACGGTGGGGGGGAAGAAGGTCCCGGTCGAGCTCGTCATCGAGGACAACGAGTCCAAGGCGGAGTCCGCCGTGAAGGCCGCCACCAAGATGATCACCGAGGACGGGATTCTCGTCATGGTGGGGCCGCAGGCGTCCAAACAGGCGGTTCCGGCGGGCGGGATCGCCAACAACTACAAGACGCCGATGATCACCCCGTGGTCCACCAATCCCGACACCACGAAGGACCGGCCGTACGTGTTCCGCGCCTGCTTCCTCGATCCGTTCCAGGGGCCGGTGCTCGCCAATTTCATCACCCAGGAATTCAAATTCAAGAAGGCCGCGGTCCTGTACGACGTGGCAAGCGACTACCCCAAGGGGCTCGCCGAGTTCTTCAAGAAGGCCTGGGAGGGGCTGCACGGCCCCGGGTCCGTCGTGGCCTACGAAAGCTTCACGACCAAGGACACCGACTTCAGCTCCCAGCTGACGAAGATCAACAATTCCGGCGCCGAGGTGCTCTTCACGCCCCAGTACTACAACGAGGTGGCCCTGATCGTGCAGCAGGCCCACCAGCTCGGGTGGAAGAAGCCGATCGTGGGGAGCGACAGCTGGGGCTCGGCCGAGACGGTCACCCTCTGCGGCAAGGACTGCTACGGGCTCTTCTTCAGCACCCACTACGCCGCGGCCGGGGCCATGGGAGCGACCAAGGCGTTCATCGACCGGTACCAGAAGAAGCACGGCTACGTCCCCGACGATGTCGCCGCGCTCACCTGGGACGCCATGCTTCTCGTCCAGAAAGCGATCGAGGATACCGGCGGGCTCTCGGGAGACCTGAAGAAGGACCGGGAAAACGTCCGCGCCGCGATGGGCCGGATCAAGAAATTCAATGGGATTACCGGCGAGATGACGTTTTCCGGGAGCGGCGACCCGAGCAAGTGCGCCGTCATCGTCCGGATCAGCGACAAGGGCCAGTTCGAGTTCTACAAGTCCGCCTGCCCGTAAGGAGCGGCAGTGCCGGGCGGGACGGTTTTTTCGGTCGTGGCCGTCCCGTGATGCCGTACCGGATGGAAAAAAAGGCGGGCCCGGGATTTTTCGTCCTGGCCCGCCTTTGTTGAAAGCGCAGGCAGCGAATCGATGACCGTTTTCCTCCAGAACCTGGTCAACGCCCTCCAGTGGGGGAGCTTCTACGCCCTGATCGCGCTGGGATACTCGTTGGTGTACAGCATCCTCATGCTCTTCAACTTCGCCCACGGCGATATCTTCATGGTCGGCTCGTACATCGGCTTCGGGGTTTCGATGTCGCTCATCGCCTTTGCTTCCTGGGGCGTCCTCGCCATCCCCAACTGGCTGATCCTGGTATTGACGATCCTCTTTTCCATGTTCCTGACCTCGTTCGTCGGCGTGATCGTTGAGCGGGTGGGATACCGGCCTTTGCGGAACGCACCGCGGGCCTCGGCCGCGATCACGGGCCTGATGATCGGGATCATCCTGGAGACCGGCAACCTGGCCCTCCTCGGGGCGCGCAGGATCAGCTTCCCCTCCCTGATCGAGACTGCGACCTACGACGTGGGCGGCGTATTCCTGACGAACAAGAAGATCATGATCGTCATCGTCTCGCTGATCCTCTCCCTTGCCCTCCACCAGTTCGTTCGCAGGACGAAGTGGGGGATGGCCATGCGGGCGATGGCCTTCGACTTCGCCGTCGTGCCCTTGATGGGGGTGCCGTCCAACACGATGGCCGCCCTCACCTTCGCGCTCGGTTCCGCCCTGGCCGCCGCCGCGGGGATCCTCTTCGGCGTCGCCTACCCCGTATTGGACCCGTATATGGGCATTCTCATCGGATGGAAGGCCTTCGTGGCGGCGATTTTGGGGGGGAGGGGCTCGGTCCTGGGCGCCACGCTCGCGGGATTCCTGCTCGGGTTCACGGAAATCTTCGTGGCCATGATCTTCCCCTCGACGCTGCGCGACCTGATCGCGTACTCCATCATCCTGCTGATCCTGACGTTCCGCCCGCACGGCTTTTTCGGGGAGCCCTACAGCGCACGGCTGAGGCTCTAGGGCTCCTATGGCAGGGCAAAGAGAAAACGGAGGGAAGCCCGGGAAGGGAAAGTTCCGGTATCGGGATCTCTGGACCCCGTTTTCCCGGGTCCCTCTGCTCGGCTGGCTTTTCGGCGCCCTGATCGCGGTCACTCTCGAACGGTACGCGGGCACGCCCCTCGCTTTGGCCCTGGGACTGGAGAAAATCCCGGTCCTGTTCGGTTTCGTGATCATGCTCAAGAAACCCCTCCTGATTCCCCACGTGACCCTGTACA
>DASUAN010000015.1:0-13238 GCA_035763765.1 Candidatus Deferrimicrobiaceae bacterium | reverse complement strand
TCCCTCTCCGGCCGGAGAAGGCGGCGGAGACGCCCTCCCCTTCCCCGGACGACGTGGCGCTGCTCCGCGCCCAGATCCCAGCGCTGAAAAAGTCCTACCCCGTCTTCGCCGGCGAACTGTCGCGGAAGATCGGGTAGCCCGAACAAGGCCGGCGGCACCTGCAAGGGGTGCTCTGCGGTGTGCGCCACGACCGTACGCCCGTCCGGAAAGATGCCGTCCCCCGGGGCCCCGAGGCGATGCGGGGGGGTCGGCGAGGCGGCCTGTGGAGCGAGGAAGTATTTGCGTCGAGCGGAACCGGCAGTGAGCGGGCGAAGGTCGCGAACGTAGCCTCGCGGACCCCTCCGCGAGCCGGGGTCCCCGGGGCGCAGCAGCAGTGTACGCGACACCCGGCCCGAGCGGGCGGTGACGTCGGAACCTGGGCGAGAGCACGCGTGAAAAAACCCCGCCGGCGTCATACCGTACGGGGTTTTCGGACGTCGATGGAGCGGGCGAGGGGATTTGAACCCCCGACTTCAACCTTGGCAAGGTTGCACTCTACCGCTGAGTTACGCCCGCGTCGGGACCTCGATTCTATGAGAATCGCCCGATCGTTGTCAAGGAACCGGTCCGCCCCCGCCCCTACTTGAAGATCTCCTTCACGAACCGGAAGAAATAGTCCAGCCCCGACCACGCCGTCAGGATCAGGCCGGGCACCAGAAACAGCATCCCCAGGAGGTGGATGTCGATCCCGAACACGGGGTAGTTGAGGATGAGCGCCCCGACGCCGATGGACAGCAGGATCGTCTTCGCCTTCCCGAGGGGAGAGGCCGCGATGACCACCCCCTCCGTGGAGGCGGCTCCCCGGAGCGCCGTGACGCCGATCTCGCGTCCGACGATGATGGCCACCATCCAGGCCGGCACCCTCCCGGAGGGGATCAGCATCACCATCGCGGCGCAGACGAGAAGCTTGTCCGCCAGGGGGTCGAGGAGCTTCCCCAGCGTGGTGACCATCTGGTAGCGCCTGGCGATGTACCCGTCGAACAGGTCGGTGAAGGCAGACAAGGTGAACAGGATCACCGCCGCCACCGATCGGGAAAAGGGGATGTCTCCCCCGTCCGGGTTGTACAGGAGGAGAACGACGACCGGCACGGTGAGGATGCGGAACAGCGTGAGGAGATTGGCCGGGTTGAGCCGGTCGGTTCCGTTCATTCGGCGGAAAGGAACTGCTGGTAGTAATTCATCACCCTTTTCACGTAAAGACGGGTTTCATTGTAGGGCGGGATGCCGCCGTATTTCTTCACCGCTGCGGGTCCGGCGTTGTAGGCGGCCACGGCGTGGGCGAGGTTCCCTCCGAAGGTGCCGAGCAGCTCCTTGAGGTACTTCACCCCCCCCTCGATGTTCTCGACCGGGTCGAAGGGGTCGGAGACGTTCATCTGCCTCGCGGTGAACGGCATGAGCTGCATCACCCCCTGCGCCCCTTTCGGCGAGACGGCGTAGGGCTCCCCGTTCGACTCGGCCCTGATGATCGCCTTGATGAGCGCGGGGGGGAGGTTGTGCGCCCGGGAGTAGCGGTCCGCGTACTCCATCATCCAGGCTTCCGGGTTCCACGAAGAGGCCCTCGGGGGAGGAGCTTTCGGGGCCTCCCGGAGGTAGAGCTGTCCCTTTGCGTCGCCCGGGGTGTTCGTGAAGTGGACGACCCCGTCCTTGTCGACGTGACGGTAGATATCCGCGGAAATAACCGTTGGACAAAGAAAGAGGGATATGATTAAAAATATGCGTAAATACATCATAATTCCGCATTTTAGTAGAACCTCCTTTCGCTTGTCAATCCGAGGGGAATTCCCGAAGGAGGAAACGCATGGAGAGGCATTCCCATTTCCTGGTCATCGGCAGCGGCATCGCCGGGTTGAGCTTCGCCCTCCGTGCCGCCAGGAAGGGGTCGGTAACCATTATCACGAAAAGGAAGGCCTCCGAGTCCAGCACGCAGTATGCCCAAGGCGGCATCGCCACCGTATGGAGCGGGGAGGACACGTTCGAATCCCACATCGAGGACACCCACCGGGCGGGGGCCGGGCTCTGCCAGCCCGACGTCGTGGACCGGGTGGTGCGCGACGCCCCCGCGCGGATCCGGGAACTGATCGATTGGGGGGTCCGGTTCACCCGCCGGGACGGGGGACACGAGTTCGACCTCGGCCGCGAGGGGGGCCACTCGAAGCGCCGGATCTTCCACGCCAAGGACCTGACCGGCCGCGAGGTGGAGCGAGCCCTTCTTCTCCGTGCGCGCGCCAATCGCCGGATCCACATCTACGAGGATCACGCCGCCATCAACCTCATCACCCGCCGGAAGGTGGAGTCGTTCGACCGGCGGAAGGAGGACGAGACGATCGGGGCGTACGTCCTGGACATGAAGAAGGGGGAGGTCCACACCTTTCTCGCGGACGCCACCATCCTGTCCACGGGCGGCTCCGGCAAAGTCTACCTGTACACGAGCAACCCCGACATCGCCACGGGGGACGGCGTCGCGATGGCGTACCGGGCCGGTGCGACGATCGCCAACATGGAGTTCGTCCAGTTCCACCCCACCTGCCTCTTCCACCCCCACGCCAAGTCGTTCCTCATCTCGGAGGCGGTCCGCGGCGAGGGCGCAAGGCTTCTCAACCGGGCGGGGAAACGGTTCATGAAGGGAGTCCACCCGATGATGGAGCTCGCCCCCCGCGACATCGTCGCCCGGGCCATCGACGCGGAGCTGAAGCGAACGGGAGAGGACTGCGTCTACCTCGACCTCATGCACAAGGGGGCCGCTTTCATCCGGAAACGGTTCCCGAACATCCACAAGACGTGCCTGACGTTCGGGGTCGACATGACGAAGGAACCGATCCCGGTCGTTCCCGCGGCACATTACCAATGCGGCGGGATCCGGACCGACCAAAACGGGGAAACCGACATCCGGCGCCTGTTCGCCATCGGCGAGTGTGCCTGCACCGGCCTCCACGGCGCCAACCGACTCGCCTCGAATTCCCTCCTCGAGGCCCTCGTCTTCTCCGCACGGGCGGTCGCCCGGGCCGCGCAGTCCTACGCCGGGAAGCCGAGCCCGAAGGTCCGCGTCCCCGACTGGGACCCGGGAAACGCCCAGGACTCGGATGAGGCGGTCGTGGTCTCCCAGAACTGGGACGAGATCCGTCGGCTGATGTGGAACTACGTCGGCATCGTCCGCTCGAACAAGCGGCTCGAGAGGGCGCTCGACCGGATCGAGCTTTTGAAGAAGGAGATCTCCGAGTACTACTGGAACTTCAAGGTGACGGGGGACCTGCTCGAACTGCGCAACATCTCCACCGTCGCGGAGCTGATCGTGCGGAGCGCCATGCAGCGGAAGGAAAGCCGGGGGCTGCACTCCACGATCGACTACCCGTATCTCGACGACGAGCACGGAAGGAAGGACACCGTCATCCGCCGGACCTGGTTCTGATTCAGTTCCAGACCAGGACGGCGCGCCCCTGGACTCCGGAGAGGACCAGCTTGTAGCGCGGCGAGCCGGCCTTCGCTTCCACTTTTGCGCCCGCTTCCTTCGGGAACGCCACCTCGTAGGCCCGGTACCAGGTCCCCGAGTAGGGGAAGAAGCGAGACACCTCCTCGGGGCGCAACCCCGTCTTTCGCACGTAAACCGGCCGGAAATCGATCTCGTCCGCGCGCACGAGCCGGAGGGTCCACAGGGTTTCCTCCTCGTCGAGGTCGTTCGTCCGGTCATCCGGGGTGAACAGGGCGACGAAGAACCGTTCGTACGTTTCGGACTCCTCCCGCCACCGCCCGATCACCTTCTCCCTGCGCTCCTCGTCGAGATAGTAGATGTTCGCGTATTCCTCCGAAAACGCCCGGACCCACTCGGGGGAAAGCCATGTGGAGGAGAAGATGAACCGGGTCTCCAGCCCGTCGTGCACCTCCTTGGTGCGCGTGAACGATTCGGTGGTGTGCGCGTACCGCTGGGAGCCCATGACCTTCTCGTAGAGCGTCATCACGCGGGTCCCGCAGCCCGAGGAAAGGGAGGAGACGGCGACGATCGATACGGCAAGGAGAAACGCTCCCAAACGATTCCGCCCCTCAGGCATGTTCCACGTCCTCCTTGCGGAACATCGGCTCGAGGCGGTATCCCTTCTCCAGCAGGAACTCCGCGCCCCCCTCGTTCCGGTCGACGATGCAGAGCACCCGGGAGACCACCAGGCCGGCCCCTTCGGCCCGTTCGATCGCCCGGAGGGTGGAGGCCCCGGTGGTCACGACGTCTTCCACGATCGCCACGCGCATGCCGGGCCGGAGGTTCTTCATCCCCTCGACCCATTGCGAGGTGCCGTGCTTCTTCGGTTCCTTCCGGATGATGAATGCGGGGATCGGGTTTCCCCGGAGAGCGCTGGTCAGGGAGACGGCGGTCACGATCGGGTCCGCCCCCAGCGTGATCCCCCCCACCGCTTCGGGCATCCCGTCCTTCTCCAGCATCTCGCAGAGGATCCTCCCGGTCAGGACGGCCCCTTCGGCGTCGAGCGTCGCCTGCTTGCAGTCGATGTAGAAATCGGATTCGCGCCCCGAGGAGAGGATCACCTTCTTCTTCTCGTAGCTCTTCTCCCTGAGAATCGCGAGAAACCGCTCCCGGTCGCCGGCCATGCGTCTCTTCCCTCCGGTCGAGATGAAATCTTTTCGTCAGATCCTGACGGATCCGCGGAACAGCGGGAGTTGCTCTTCGGCCTCCTGGAACTCGAGGGGCACCACGTAGCCTCCCGTGAAGCAAGCGTCGCAGGACCCCTTTCCCCCGTCGGGGACGCAGGCGTGAAGCCCCTCGGCGGTCAGATACCCCAGGGAGTCGGAGGTGAGGTACCGGTTGATCTCCTCCAGGGTGTGAGTCGCCCCGATGAGGTCCCGCCGCAGGGGCGTATCGATCCCGTAGAAGCACGGGTGGGTCGTCGGCGGGGAACTGACCCGCACGTGGACCTCCTTCGCCCCGGCATCCCGGATCATCTTCATGATCTTTCGCCCCGTGGTCCCCCGAACGATCGAGTCGTCGACCACGACGACGCGCTTCCCTCCCACCACGTCCCGGACCGCGTTCAGCTTGATCTTCACCCCGAAGTGCCGGATCGACTGCTGCGGCTCGATGAAGGTCCTCCCCACGTAGTGGTTCCGGATGAGACCCATCTCGAAGGGCAACCCCGATACCTCCGAGTATCCGAGCGCGGCGGGGACCCCCGAGTCGGGAACGGGAATGACGATGTCCGCGTCCGCCGGGCATTCCTTCGCGAGCTGCCGTCCCAGGCGCTTGCGGACCTGGTAGACCGAGGTCCCGCCGAGGATCGAGTCGGGCCGCGCGAAGTAGACGTGTTCGAAGATGCAGAACCGGGGCGGAGCGGGAAGGAAGGGGTGGGAAGAATGGGCTCCCCGTTCGTCGACGACGATCATCTCGCCCGGCTTCACCTCGCGGAGAACCTCGCCTTCGATGAGGTCGAGGGCGCACGTCTCGGAGCAGAGGACGTACCCCCCCTTGATCTTCCCGAACACGAGGGGCCGGATCCCGTGCGGATCCCGCACGCCGATGAGCTTATCCCGGGTCGAAAAGACCAGGGAATACGCTCCCCGGACGCGGGAGAGGGCGTCGACGATCCGGTCCTCGATCCGGTTGGACCGGGACCGGGCGATCAGGTGGACGATCACCTCCGTATCCATCGTCGACTGGAAGATCGACCCTTCCACTTCGAGGTCGCTCTTCAGGCGGTGGGCATTGACGAGGTTCCCGTTGTGGGCGATGGCGATGGAGCCGCTCTCGAAGTCGACGACGAGAGGCTGGGCGTTCTTGAGCTCGGACGTGCCGGTCGTGGAGTACCGCACATGTCCGATGGCGATGTGGCCGGTGAGCTTGGAAAGAATCTCCTCGGAGAAGATGTCCGCGACCAGCCCCATTTCCCTGTGGAAGGTGATGACCTCCCCGTCGGAGGAGGCGATCCCCGCGCTCTCCTGGCCCCGGTGCTGGAGGGCATACAACCCGAGGTAGGCCAGGTTCGCAGCCTCCGGATGGCCGTAGACGCCGAAGATTCCGCACTCTTCGTGGATTTCCGGGAACATGTCCGTTTCGCTTCCTCGAAGTCCGGAACAGCCGCCGTTGCCTCCCCCCAAGGCGCCGGCGATCTCCCCCGCGATATCGGTCGACTCCCTTCGCCCGCCCTCCGATTTCTCCATTGTAATACGGAACATCCCGGCTGCCGCCAGGCGTTTGCTTTCTTGCCCGGCCCCCCTCAGAACACGCGATCGAAGATGGTGTCGATGTGCCTCAGGTAATGCTTCATGTCGAACAGTTCGCGGAACTCCTCCCGGCTCAGGCGGGACCGGACCTCCCGGTCCTTCCACAACAGCCCGGCGAGGTTCGTCTCCCTCTTCCACGCCTCCATGGCCGACTTCTGGACGATCTCATACGCGCGCTCCCGCGACAGGCCCCGCGCGGCGAGCGCCAGCAGCACCCGCTGGGAGAACAGGAGGCCGTGGGTCCGGGCGATGTTCCTCTTCATCCGTTCCGGGTACACGACCAGCGTCTCCATCATCCCGCGGAAACGGGCCAGGGCGAAATCGAGCACGATCGTGGCGTCCGGCGCGATCACCCGCTCGGCCGAGGAGTGGCTGATGTCCCGCTCGTGCCACAGGGCCACGTTCTCCAGGGCGGTGACCGCGTACCCCCGGAGGAGGCGCGCCAGGCCGCACAGGTTCTCGGACAGGACGGGGTTGCGCTTGTGCGGCATCGCCGAGGATCCTTTCTGCCCTTCGGTGAAGCGCTCCTCGACCTCCAGGACCTCCGTCCGCTGCAGGTGACGGATCTCCGTGGCGAACTTCTCGAGGGAGGATCCCACGACGGCAAGAACCGCGAAGACCTCGGCGTGGCGGTCCCGCTGGACGATCTGGGTCGACGCGGGAGCGGGGCGCAAGCCCAGCTTCCGGCAGACGTACTCCTCCACGAAGGGATCGACGTTGGCGAACGTGCCGACGGCCCCGGAAAGCTTCCCCACCGAGATCCCCTCCCGGGCGCGCTTGAGGCGGGCGAGGTTGCGCCGCATCTCGTCGGCCCACAGGGCCATCTTCAACCCGAAGGTCACCGGCTCGGCGTGGATGCCGTGGGTCCGTCCGATCATCACCGTGTCCTTGTGCTCGAAGGCGCGCTTTTTCAGGACCTCGAAGGTCTTCTGCGCCTCCCGCAGGAGGAGGGTGAGCGCCTGGCGCATCTGCACGGCGAACGCCGTGTCCAGGACGTCGGAGCTGGTCATCCCCACGTGGAGGAAGCGCGAGTCTTCCCCGATGTGCTCGGCGACCGAGGTGAGGAAGGCGATCACGTCGTGCTTCACCCGCTTCTCGATCTCGTCGATCCGGGCGATGTCGAACTTCGCGTTCTTCCGTACCCGCGCAAGCGCGTCGGCGGGGATCCAGCCTTTCCGGGCCATGGCCTCCATGGCGAGGATCTCGATGTCGAGCCAGATCCGGAAACGGTTCCCTGCGTCCCAGATTCCCGCCATCTCGGGCCTTGTGTATCGCTCGATCACGTCGCCCCTCCCTTCGCCCTACCCGGTATGCCCGAATCCGCCCTCGCCGCGAGGAGTCGGCTCGAGGGCGTCCACTTCCCGCCACGCGCCCCGGACGACGGGGGAGAAAACCAGCTGCGCGATCCGGTCGCCCCGCCTCACGGGGAACGTCACGGGGCCGAGATTGACGAGGATCACGCAGATCTCCCCACGGTAGTCGGAGTCGATCGTTCCGGGCGAATTCAGGCAGGTGACGCCGTTTTGGATCGCCATGCCGCTCCGGGGCCGTACCTGCCCCTCCACTCCCGGGGGGATCGCCACCGAGATCCCCGTCGGGATGAGCGCCCGGCCCAGCGGGGGGATGGCGACCTCTCCCTCGATGTCCGCCCGAAGATCCATTCCGGACGCGCCCGCCGTCTGATAGGCGGGCGTCATCTCCCGGCTGCTCTCCCGGACGAACCGGACGGGGATCGCAAGGGGAGTCCTCATTCGTCAGAAGGAAAGCGACGACGCGTCCGTCAAATCACCGACGGCGGCAAGGGTGAAGCGTTCGCGGCGGAGCATCGAGGCGGCAAGCTGCCTCACCTTCTCCGGGGTCACCCCGTCCACCTGGCGGATTTCTTCCTCGGGTTCCTCGAGCCGGCCGAGGAACATCTCGTTCACCGCCAGCCGGGTCATGCGGAATTCGGCGCTCTCCATGCTCAGGAGCATGCTCCCCTTGATCAGCTCCTTGGCCAGGACCACCTCCTCCCCGCCGATCCGTCCCGCCGCGAGATCCGCGAGAATCCCGCCGGTCACCTGCAGCACCTCGCCGCCCTTGTCGGGCGTCGTGCCCGCGCAGATCTTCAGGATCCCCGTGTCGGCGTAGGAGGAAAGCGAGGAAAAGACGGAATAGGCGAGCCCGCGCTTCTCCCGGATCTCCTGGAAGAGCCGGCTGCTCATGCTCCCGCCGAGGATGGCGTTCAAAACGTGGGCGGCGTATTTCCACTCGCTCGCCCGGGACACCGCGGGGGCGCCGAGGCAAAGGTGGAGCTGCTCGATCGGCCTCTCCCGGAAAAACACGCCGCGCTGCGGGACGGGCGGGGAGTCGGGAACATGGCGATCCCCGAGGCGGAGGGAGCCCATCACCCGCTCGAACTCGGACACGACCCGGTCGTGCGACACGTTCCCGACCACCGAAATGATCACTCCGTGCCGCCAGAACCGGTCGCGGAAATAGGCCGTGACGCGCTCCCGCGTGAATGCGGCGACGTTTCCCGACGTCCCCTGGATCGGGAGCCCGAGGGGGTGTCCCCCCCAGTACGATTCGTGGAAAAAGTCGTGCAGCAGGTCCTCGGGGCTGTCCTCGACCATGAGAATCTCCTGGAGGACGACGCCCTTCTCGCGGTCGAGTTCCTGTCCGTCGAACAGGGAGTTCAGATAGATGTCCGAAAGGAGGTCGGCGATCAGGTGGAAATCCTTCGTCAGGACCTTACCGAAGAAGAAGATGAACTCCCGGTCCGTATAGGCGTTCATGGTCCCACCGACCGACTCGATCTCCCGGGAGATGTCGAGTGCTTTCCGACGCGCCGTCCCCTTGAACAGCATGTGCTCGATGAAGTGGCCGATCCCGTTCTCGGGGGGGGATTCGGCCCGGGATCCCACGGATATCCAAACCCCCACCGTGGCGGAACGAAGATGGGGGACATGCTCGCTGACAATGGTGATGCCGTTGCCGAGGACCGTCTTCGCGACCGTCATGACATCGCGCATGTCCTGGACACCTACCGCCTCCCCCGCCTCCGGCCCCCGCGGTCCCGGTCGCGGTCCCCGCGTTCCCCTGCTCCGGCCCGTTTCCCCTCGCTACCCTCTCCGGCCTCCGCGCCGGCCTGGCCGGGGGCCTCCGCACAGGGGTTTTCTCCCTCCTTCTCGAACTCTTTGTGCGACAGGCGGATCTTTCCGTCCCGGTCGATCTCGAGGACCCGGACCATGACCTCGTCCCCCTCCTTGTAGATGTCGGAGACGGCTCGTACCCGGGTCTTGCTGATCTGGGAAATGTGGAGAAGCCCGTCGGTGCCCGGAAAGAGCTCCACGAAGGCGCCGAACTCCATGATCCGGCGCACTTTTCCCTTGTAAACCTTTCCGACCTCCGCCTCCTGCACGATTCCCTCGATGATGGAGATGGCCGCCTTCGCGGACTCGGCGTCGACCGCGGCGATCTTCACGGTTCCGTCGTCCTCGATGTCGATCTTGACGCCGGTCTGCTCCTGGATGCCGCGGATCACCTTCCCTCCCGGGCCGATGATCTCGCGGATCTTGTCGGGCTTCACCATCATCACGTAGATGCGCGGCGCATACGGCGAGAGCTCGGGCCTCGGCTTGTCGAGGACGGCATTCATCCGGTCGAGGATGTAGTGGCGCCCTTCGCGGGCCTGCCGGAGGGCTGACAGGAGGATCTCCCTGCTCACTCCCCCGATCTTGATGTCCATCTGGATCGCGGTGACCCCTTTCGCGGTCCCGGCCACCTTGAAGTCCATGTCGCCCAAGTGGTCCTCGTCGCCCAGGATGTCGGAAAGCACGGCGACCCGGTCCCCCTCCTTGATGAGCCCCATGGCGATGCCGGAGACGTTCCCCTTCGTGGGGATCCCCGCATCCATCAGCGACAGGGAGGCGCCGCACACCGTGGCCATCGACGAGGAGCCGTTCGATTCGAGGACCTCGGAGACGATGCGGATGGTGTAAGGGAACTCGAGTTCGTCGGGAAGGACCTTCGACACGGCCCGTTCGGCGAGCGCGCCGTGGCCGACCTCCCGGCGCGCCGGGGCGCGGAGCATCTTGACCTCGCCGACGCTGAAAGGAGGGAAGTTGTAGTGGAGCATGAACGCTTTCGTCGACTCCCCCAGAATGGAATCGATCCGCTGCTCATCCTGGGACGTGCCCAGCGTGGAGGTGACGAGGACCTGGGTTTCGCCGCGGGTGAAAATGGCGGACCCGTGGGTGCGCGGGAGCACCCGGACCTGGCTCTCGATGGACCGGATTTCCTCGAGGCCGCGGCCGTCGATCCGGCGCTTCTCGGAGAGGATCTTCCCGCGGACGATCCTCTTCTCGATTTCCTTGAAGGCACTCCCGATGAGGGCCGCCTTCTCCAGCCGCTCTTCCTCGGAGAAGACGTTTCGTACCCCCTCTGCGATCTCCTCGATCCGCTTGCGGCGCTCCTGCTTGACCTGGATCCCGTAGGCCGCCCGCAGATCGTTCTCCGCCACCTCCGCGATCCTGCGAAGATCCTCCTCGCCGAGCCCCTTTTTTTCGAAGGCCCGCTTCGGCTTCCCGCACTCCGCGGCCATTCTTTCCTGCATCTCCAGGACGGGAACCAGGGAGCGATGCGCGAAGAGGATCCCGTCGAGGACCTCCTCCTCGGGCACCTCGGAGGCCTCCCCCTCCACCATCAGGATCGCGTCCCGGCTGCCGGCGACGAAGATGTTCAGGTCGCTTCGGGAAAGGTCGGGAATCCGGGGATTGATGACGAGCTCCCCGTCGATCCTGCCGACCCGGGCGCCCGCGATGGGTCCCTGGAAGGGGATTTCGGAAAGAGAAAGAGCCGCGGAGGCCCCGATCATGGCGAGCACCCCGGTGTCGTTCTCCTTGTCGGCCGAAAGGACCGTCGCGATCACCTGGATTTCGTTGTAGAACCCTTTCGGGAAAAGCGGCCGGATCGGCCGGTCGATCAGCCGGGACGTGAGGATCTCGAACTCGGAGAGCCTGCCTTCCCTCTTGAAGAAGCCGCCCGGGATCTTCCCGACGGCGAACGTCTTCTCCACATAATCGACGACCAGGGGCAGAAAGTCGATGCCCGGGCGAGGGGATTCGGAGGCGCACGCGGTCACCAGGACCACGGAGTCTCCGTACCGCACCACGGCCGCGCCTCCGGCCTGCTTGGCCAACTCACCGGTCTCTATGGATAATTTTCTTCCGGACAGTTCCGTTTCGTACACGTTTCCCACTTGATGTTATTCCCTTCCTGACGGCCCCGGGCGGGGCGGATTCGTGTGGATTAGGATTCCCTGACTACTTGCGCAGGCCGAGCGCCTCTACGACGGCTTTGTATCGAAGCGACTCCTTCGACTTCAGGTAGTCGAGCAGACGCCTCCTTTGACCGACCAGCTTCAGCAGCCCCCGCCGGGAGTTGAAATCCTTGGAGTGGGTCTTCAGATGGTCCGTGATCATGTTGATCCGCTCCGTGAGGAGCGCGATTTGTACCTCGGGGGAGCCGGTGTCCAATTCGTGCAGGCGGAACTTGCCGATGAGGTCCTTTTTCTTCTCTGTCACAACGCTCATGTTCTCCTTCCCCCCCTCTCCCTTCCCCGTGATCACGAACACCGGAATTCCCGAAGATATTATTAACTTGTATCACATCCCCTCGGGGAAGTAAATTCATATGCCCCGCACGATCTTCCATTGCCCGGATGCCGCCCGCTCGACCAGCGCCACAGGGCCTTCCTCCCCGGAGGTGAGGAGCACGATCCCCCCCTCCCGCACGCTTTCTCTCCCCTCGAGCCACGGCGCAGGCGATCTCCCCTGACGCACGGCGGCCGCAGCCTCGGCCGGGATCTCCCGCCGGGGGAACCCGGAAAGAGCGCGGTCGATCGGAACCAGGAAGCCGCGCGCCTCCCCGCGCTTTCCGGCATCGACGAAATCCGCGAGGGAGATCGAATCCTCGATCCGGAACGGGCCGCTTCTGAGGCGGCGCAGACCCGAGACGGTCATCGCCACCCCGAGCGCCTTCCCGAGATCCCGGGAGAGCGCCCGCACATAGAACCCTTTCGAGCAGCGCAGAAAGACCCGGAACCCTTCCGGCGACCAGGAAAGGACCCGGGCCTCGTAGACGTTCACCTTTCTTGCCGCAAGCTCCACCGGCTTCCCCTGCCGTGCAAGCTTGTAGGCCCGGGCCCCGGCCACCTTGATCGCCGAATAGGCCGGGGGAACCTGCTCCCACTCCCCGACCAGCCCGTCGATCGCGACCCGCACGGCGTCCTCCTCCGCGGATTTCCCCGGAGTGGCGTCGATCTGCCGGCCGGCGGCGTCCCCGGTATCCGTTTCGACCCCGAATCGGAAAAAAACGTCGTACTCCTTCTCCTGGGCGGCGAGATACCCCGCGATCTTGGTGGCCCGGCCGACGCAAATGGGCAACACGCCGGTAGCGATCGGATCGAGGGTCCCCGCGTGGCCGCACTTTCTCCCCCGGAACACGCGGCTCACGCGCTCCACGGCCCGGAAGGAAGTGATCCCGGACGGCTTGTCCAGGACGATCACGCCGTCGGCCGACATCACGGGAGAGCGGCCTCCAGCATGCCGAAGACCCGTCTCTTGACCTCGTCCAGCGAGCCCAGAACGGTGCAGCCCGCGGCGTTGCGGTGTCCTCCCCCGCCCAGTGCGGACGCAATGGCGGACACATCCACATTCCCCTTGGAGCGGAAACTCACGCGGTACTCTCCGGCCTCCTCTTCGCGAAACGCCGCGGCAACCTCGACGCCGGCGATGGAACGAGGATAGTTGATGACCCCCTCGAGATGATCCTTCGTGGCGGAGAAATCGTCGAGGTCCTTCTTGTTCGTTGTGATTGCGGCTACCCTGCCGCCCGCTGCGAGTTCCAGGGATCCGAGGACCCTCCCGAGCAGCCCGAGTTTCCCGGCGGTCTGGGTCTCGTAGACCTTTTCCGCCACCTCCCAGGGGTCGAACCCGACC
>DASUAN010000014.1:0-3254 GCA_035763765.1 Candidatus Deferrimicrobiaceae bacterium | reverse complement strand
CTCCTCGTCTGCGTAGTAAACCGCTATCACGACGCCCCCGTGGCAATAGGATTCGTCAGGGGGTTCGGACTGAAGAGCGGCGCGATGGCGTCGAGCGTGGCCCACGATGCCCACAACATCATCGCCGTCGGAGCGAACCGGGAGGAGATTGCCGAGGCGGTGAACACCGTCATCCGGGAATCCGGCGGGCTCTGCTTCACTGCCGGCGATTCTACCCTTTTGCTCCCCTTGCCGATCGCCGGCCTGATGAGCGCGGAACCCGCGGAAACCGTACGGGACCGTCTCTCTGTCCTTCACGAGCGAATCCGTGCGGCCGGCTGCGAACTGGACCAGCCCTTCATGACGATGTCTTTCCTAAGCCTCTTGACGGTCCCCCACTTAAAGATCGGGGACAGGGGGCTGTTCGACGTCGACGCCTTCCGGTTCATCGATCCGGTGATTTCGGCGGGGCTTTAATCCTGCCGGGCCGGCGATTATCCGCGGGACGCCGTCAGATTCCGGTCGAGGTTGTAGGCAGCGCTGATCAGGCCCAAGTGGGTGAACGCCTGGGGATAGTTTCCGAGATGCTCGCCGCTCGGTCCCAGTTCCTCGGAGAAAAGCCCCAGATGGTTCGCGTACCCGAGCATCTTTTCGAAGTAGTACCGCGCCTTCTGGACCTCGCCGGCGCGGGAAAGGCACTCGACGTACCAGAAAGAGCACATGGTGAACGTCCCCTCCTCCCCCTGGAGGCCGTCGGAAGATTCCTGCCCTACGCGGTACCGGTAAACGTGGGAGTCCTCGACGAGATCCTCCTCGATCGCCCTCAGGGTGGAAAGCCACCGGGGATCCGTCGGCCCCAGAAACTTCACCATGGGCATCAGCAGATTCGCGGCATCCAGCGCGGTGGAGCCTTTGGACTGCACGAACGCCTTTCGACGGGAATTCCAGAACTTCCCGAAGATATCCCTGTAGATCGTGTCCCTGGCCTTGTACCACCGGTCGAACGGGGCGGGCAAGGACCGTTTCTGGGCAAGCCGGATCCCCCGATCGACCGCCACCCAGCACATGAGGCGGGAATAGAGGAACTCCCGGCTTTTGGATCGGATCTCCCAGATCCCTTCGTCCTTCCTCCTCCAGTTTCGGCACACCCAGTCGATCAGTCGGATAAGATTCGACCAGAGATCGTAATGGATCGGCTCGCCGTATTTGTCGTAGAGGTAGACCGAGTCCATGAGCTCGCCGTAGATATCGAGCTGAAGCTGCTTGTATGCCACATTCCCGATGCGGACCGGACGGGATTTGCGGTATCCTTCGAAGCGGGGAAGGATCTCCTCCGTGAGATCATGCCGTCCATCGATCCCATACACGGTCTGCAGCGATCCGTCGGGGTGGAGCTCGCCGCAGCGCGCTTCGATCCACCGCATGAAAGCCGCCGCTTCCTGTGTGTACCCCAGGCGGATGAGAGCGTACAGCGTGAAGGAAGCGTCCCGGATCCACGTGTACCGGTAATCCCAGTTGCGCTCCCCCCCGATCTCCTCCGGAAGGCCGAATGTCGGCGCCGCGACAATCGACCCGTGAGGCATGGAGGTCAAAAGCTTCAACGTCAGGGCGGACCGGTTCACCGTTTCCCGCCAACGGCCGCGATAGTTCGAACGGGAAACCCACTGCCGCCAGAAATTGAGCGTGTCCTTGAACGCGCGGGAGACGTAATCCTCAGCGCAGGAGGGAGAATCGCCGTTCCCGCGCGCCTCCTCGAGCACGAAGGAGGCGGTCTCCCCTGCGCGAAGCGTGAATTCTGCGGTCGCCGCACCCTTTTCCGACCGGAGAGGGACCTCCGACCGGAGACGGAGGGCATGGAGTTTCCCTCCTGCGGGATAAAAGACGGCCCCCCCGTCCCGGATTTCCAACCGGTGCTCCATGCGCCCGTAGTCGAATCTCGGATCGCACACCATTCGGAACCGGATCTCGCCCCTTACCGTCTTCACCCGGCGCACGAGGTCGTGCCAGTGGCCCCCGTTTCCCTCGACCGCCATGAAGTCGGATATCTCTGCGACTCCCTGCTCCGAGAGGAAGCGGGAAAGGAGGATGTTCGAGTCCGGGAGATAGAGCTGTTTCTGGCGTGCGCCGTCGAGAACGGGGGCGATACGGTACCGCCCTCCTTTCTCGTGGTCGAGCACCGCGGCGAAGATCGACGGGGAGTCGAAGTGGGGAAAGCACATGAAGTCGATGGACCCGTCCATACCGACCAGCGCGACGGTATGGAGATCGCCTACGATTCCGTAATTTTCGATCGGCTGATAGCTCATCCGCTTCTCCTTCTACGTTCCCGCTTGCCTAAAGATTGCCCCGAAATCCGCTTGGTTTCGAGACCGGTCCCGTTTCGGAAAAACACAGAGGCCCGCCCCGCGTCTGGAAAAAAGTTCTCGGTCCCGGAGGGAGAGGACATTTCGGCTACCTTCCGCGTGCCTTTTCAGGGGGGAATGGAGGCAGAGAACTTGGGGAGGGCGACCTCTCTTGCAACCGAAGCGGAGCCGAAGATCGCGGGGCCGACCACCGCGGGCCGGCCCCGCCACGTTCCACGATTCGCAAATTCCTATCCCTTACGGGTCTACTCCCAGATCCCGGCGCCGGTGTACATGTCCTTCCCCGGCACGCGGTAAATATAGCTGATCTTCTGCCGGCCCTTCGGGTCATCGGGGTTTTTCCACACGTACCCGACCCATCCTTCCCCCTTGCCCTTGGCCATTTCCGTAAACTCCTTGAAGAGGAGTTTCGCCTTTGCCGGATCATCCGACTTGTCCTTCATGTCGATCACATTCGTCCCGATCAGTTTCGGGCTCATCGGGTGGGCAAGCATCTTCCCGTCAAAACCCACGAGAAAGACATAGGAGTCCTTCCACACGAACTTTCCGTCCTTCTTGTTGATCTCCGCTACCGCCGCGTCGAGCCCCTTCTCGGTGATCATCTTCGCCGCTTCCTTGGTTTTCGCTACGCATTCGTCCTTCGTTGCGCTTTCCGCCATGACGTTTCCCGCCAGAAAGAGGCCGAGCAGAACGGCCAACGCCGCCATCAAAACTTTTTTCATATTTCCTTTTCCTCCCATTCGATTTGTTTTCCGTGGGTTCTCATCCCATCGAGTGGCCCTTGCGTCGATCAATCGCTTCTCCCGTTCACCTCCTCCCTCCGGCCTTCCGGGCGGATCGCCTCTCACGCTCCGACTTTCCCGTTCCATGATGCTCGGGTATCGAAGGTGTCAAAACCACTGCGGTTGTCTG
>DASUAN010000013.1:0-5847 GCA_035763765.1 Candidatus Deferrimicrobiaceae bacterium | reverse complement strand
GATGGTCCGCCTCGACATGTCCGAATACATGGAGAAGCACTCCGTCGCGCGGATGATCGGGGCTCCGCCCGGGTACGTGGGGTACGAGGAGGGGGGGGCGCTGACCGAGGCGGTGCGGCGGAAGCCCTACACCGTGATCCTTTTCGACGAGGTGGAGAAGGCCCACCCCGACGTCTTCAACATCCTCCTGCAGATTCTCGAGGACGGGCGCCTGACCGACGGGAAGGGACGGACGGTCGATTTCCGGAACGCCGTCGTGATCCTGACGTCGAACATCGGTTCCCGGTGGATCCAGGAACTCTCCGGCAAGGGAGAGGAGGCCGTCCGCGAGAAGGTCATGGAGGAGCTTCGACGGGAATTCCGTCCCGAGTTCCTCAACCGTCTCGACGAGATCGTCCTGTTCCGGTCCCTCGGGCGGGGGGAACTGGCGAGAATCATCACGATCATGCTCCGGGAGGTCAACCAACGGCTGGCGGAGAGGAAGATCGCGGTGACCCTCACCGATGCCGCCCGGGAGCGGCTCGCGGAGGTCGGGTACGATCCCGCCTACGGGGCGCGGCCGTTGCGAAGGGCCATCCAGAAGCATCTCCAGGATCCCCTGGCCCTCCATATCCTGAAGGGGGACTTCCGGGAGGGGGATTCCGTATTGGTCGATGCGGACATAACCGATGGATTTTCCTTCCGAAAGTCGAAATGAGGACGAGGAGATTCCCATCGGCTTGACAAACGGGGGCGCCAAGGGTACGGTTAAATAAAAACATCGTTTGAAATGGGCACAGTGTGAGCGCATCCTCGGCAGTTTCTTTCCTCGCCCCGGCCAAACTGAATATCTCCCTCCGGGTTTTCGGGAAACGCCCAGACGGGTTCCACCACATTCGGTCGGTCATGGTTCCGGTATCCCTCTACGACGAGGTCACCGTGGAGGAGGCGTCCACGGGCATCTCCGTGGAAGTGGACGATCCCGCCGTGCCCGGCGGCAAAGGCAACAGCTGCTACCAGGCGGCCGCCCTCTACCGGGACTGGGCGGGCGTCCCGGGAGGCGTCCGGGTCCGGATCCGCAAGGTCATCCCCGCGGAGGGAGGCCTGGGAGGCGGAAGTTCCGACGCCGCAGCCACGTTCAAGGGCCTGGTCGCCCTGACCGGGAAGTCGCCGCCGCCGGAGACGCTCCTTTCCATGGCAGCCGCCGTCGGGGCGGACGTGCCGTTCTTCACGATGGGCAGGCCCGCATTCGTGGAGGGGTTCGGGGACCTGCTGACGCCGGTGGAATGGAAGGTTTCCTTCGTTGCGGTGATCGTCAAGCCGTCGTTCGGGCTGCCGACGCGGGAGGGGTACGAGAGGCTGGGGCGGGAGCTCGCCGAACCGCCCGGGCGGCAGGTTCCGCCTTTCTTCCGGGAATGGGAGGATCTGGTGTCCGCCGTGGAGAACGATTTCGAGGGGGTCTGGGAAAACGTCCACCCGGAGATCTCCGGGATCAAGGGGGAGCTTCTGGCCGCGGGGGCAGAGGCCGCCGGGCTCTCCGGAACCGGATCCGCGGTGTTCGGTCTGTTCCGGAACGAAGGGGATGCGCGAAGGGCGAAACGGGCGTTGATGAACGGGAAGGGGCGGCGGCTGTTCGTTGCCCGCAACATTTGACGGCAAGGGAGGAGGGGGGAGATGCAGCTCACCGAGGTGAAGGTCTATCCCGTGACCGACGACGAGAAACTGAAGGGCTACGCGACGATCGTCTTCGACGGCTGTTTCGTGGTCCGGGATCTGAAGATCATCAACGGCAACAGCGGACTGTTCGTCGCGATGCCCAGCAAGAAGAAAAAGGACGGCACGTACCGCGACACGGCGCACCCCCTGAACAACGAGACGCGTCAGATGATCGAGGAGGCGGTGCTCGGGGAGTACGAGCGCGAGATCCGCAGACTTGACGGTCTCGCATTGGCCCGGTAACATCTTCCGGACCGCGGGCGGCGTACCGAAGGTGGGCGGAACGCCCGGCAGGGGTTCCGGCGCGGGAACCCGGGCCGGGGAACCGGATGTCCAGGGTTGCGCTGGGAGGTCGTCTAACGGCAGGACAGGGGCCTTTGGAGCCTCTAGTGAAGGTTCGACCCCTTCCCTCCCAGCCACTTCCGTTTTCTCCTTGCCAAGGGACAGCCAATCGGTATAATGTCATTTTCTTTACTCATTCGGTCCGTTTTCCGGACAGGGGATAGGTGTGACCAGGCTCAAGCTGTTTTCGGGCAACGCGAATATCGAACTGGCCCGGGAGATCTGCGCGTATCTTTCCGTCCCGATGGGAGCCGCGGAGGTGAAGCGGTTCAGCGACGGGGAGATCAACGTCGACATCGGGGAGAACGTCCGGGGAGCGGACGTGTTCATTTTGCAGTCGACCTGTCCCCCGGTGAACGACCATCTGGTCGAGCTCCTCATCCTCATGGACGCTCTGAAGCGGTCATCCGCCAAGAGGGTCACGGCGGTCATTCCGTACTACGGATACGCGCGGCAGGACCGGAAGGTCCTTCCCCGCGCCCCGATCACCGCGAAGCTGGTGGCGGATCTCCTGACGGCGGCGGGCGTCTCGCGCATTCTCACGATGGACCTGCACGCCGGGCAGATCCAGGGGTTCTTCAACATCCCCGTCGACCACCTGTATGCGGCGCCCGTGATGCTCGACTACATCAAGAACCACTGGAAGAACGACATCGTGATCGTTTCCCCGGACGCGGGCGGTGTGGAACGCGCCAGGGCCTTTGCCAAGCGGTTGAACGCCACGCTGGCGATCATCGACAAGCGGCGGGCGGGGCCCAACGAATCCCGGGTGATGAACATCATCGGGGAGGTCGAGGGGAAGACCGCGGTCTTGCTTGACGACATGGTGGATACCGGGGGAACGATGGTCCAGTCGGCCGAATCGCTCCGGAGGAACGGGGCGACCCACGTGTTCGCCTGTGCCACCCACCCCGTGCTTTCGGGGCCGGCGATCGAGCGGCTCGAGAAGTCGGAGATCGAGCAGCTCGTCGTCACCAACACGATTCCGCTGGGGGAAAAGGCAAGGTGCAAAAGGATCCGGGTCCTCTCGGTGGCCGGTCTTCTCGGGGAGGCCATCAAGCGGATCCATTTCAACGATTCCGTTAGTTCGCTCTTCGTGTAGCCGGAGGAAACCGATATGGCCATGATGGAATTGACGGCGGTCCGCCGTCACCGGTCCGGGAAGGAAGGCGCCAGGAAGCTGATTTCCCTGGGGAAGGTTCCCGGGGTCATGTACGGAAAGGGCCTGGAGACCCGCGCCGTCGAGTTCGATCGACGGGATCTGGAGAAGTTCCTGGGAGTCGCCCGGCGGGGGACCATCATCGTACGGATGAACGTGCAGGACGGATCGGAGACGAAGGAATCGTTCGCGGTTCTCAGGGAAATCCAGACGAACCCCCGGACCGATCGGGTGATCCACGTCGATTTCTACGAAGTCGCCTTCGGGAAGAAGTTCCGTGTCGAGGTCCCCATCCGGGTCCGGGGGAAGGCCGCCGGGATCGAGCAGGGGGGGATCCTCGAGCAGGTGACCCGCAGTCTCGAGGTCGAATGCCTGCCGAAGGACGTGCCGGAGTTCCTCGAGGTGGAGGTATCGGCGCTCTCGATCGGGGACTCCCTGCACCTGTCGGACGTGAAGTTCCCCGACGGGGTCGTACCCGTCGAGAAGGACATGACGGCCACCATCGTCGGCGTCCACGCCCCGAGGGTCGAGGAGGTCGTGACCGTGCTGCCCGAGAAGGTGGAGGCGGCGGCGGCGGAAGGCGCCAGTGTGGCGGAACCCGAGGAAAAGGAGAAGTAGCCCCGCCCCTTCGCTTCTCGTCTTCGGGCTTGGGAACCCCGGCCGGAGGTATGCGGGAACGTTCCACAACGCGGGGTTTTCCGCGGTGGATTTTCTGGCGAAGTCCGCCGGGATCCGGCTTCGGCCCTCCGGGGAGGTCGACGCCGGCGTGGGATCGGTGGGCGGAGTCGTCGTCCTCCTCGGCAAGCCGCGGACGTACATGAACCGAAGCGGCGTCGCCGTGGGGCCGGTCTACGGGAAGTTCGCGGAGTCCCCCGAGGACCTCGTGGTCCTGCACGACGATCTCGACCTCGGGTTGGGCGTCGTGAGGCTGAAGCGGGGCGGCGGGACGGGAGGGCACAACGGACTCCGGTCGCTCGTGGAGGTGCTCGGGACCCGGGAGTTTCTTCGGGTCCGCATCGGGATCGGCCGCCCCCCGGAGGGGGTCGATCCGGCCGATTTCGTTCTCGACTCGGTCCCGGAGTTGTTGCGGGATCGGTTTGAAGGCGGAGTTTCCTCCGCCGCGGAGGCTGTCGCAGACATCCTCCGGGAAGGTTTCGACCAGGCAATGACGCGCTGGAACGCTCGGCGCATGGAATCCCTTCCCTGACCAAGGAAGGAAACATACTCCTTGCTCCCGGCGGCATGCGACCGGGGGCTCGATCAGCCGAAAGGAGGCTCGAAGGAAGATGACGAAGTACGAATCCGCCATCCTGTTCGATCC
The DNA here is from genome assembly GCA_035763765.1 of Candidatus Deferrimicrobiaceae bacterium. GTDB lineage: Bacteria > Desulfobacterota > Deferrimicrobia > Deferrimicrobiales > Deferrimicrobiaceae > CSP1-8. The sequence continues at coordinate 1,330 of DASUAN010000013.1, read as the reverse complement.
CGAACTCCCCGAAGAACGCCGCAAAGAGTTTCTCGCGAAGATCGAGGGGATCATCGCCTCGTTCGGGGGAGAGGTCATCAAGCAGGACGACTGGGGAATCCGGAAACTCGCCTACCCGATCCAGAAGAAGCACAACGCGTATTATACCTTTCTGATCTATTCCGGCAGGCGCGGCGTGGTGGAGGAGGTGGAGCGGAACATCAAGATCTTCGACGGCGTGTTGCGCCACATGACGTCCCGCGTGGAGGTCGAGATCAAGCCGGAAGCGGAGGCTCCGGCGGCCGAGGAAACCCCTCCCGCCGCGGAGAGCGGCGGGGAGTCTTCCGAGACCTTTCTGCCGGCGGACGAAGCGCCCACCGGATGACGGGAAGGAGGACCGATGGTCACCTTTAACCGTGTGATTCTCGCGGGGAACCTGGTTCGCGATCCGGAGATCCGGTACCGTCCCTCCGGGCTGTCCGTGACCAGTTTTTCCATCGCGGTCAACTCGCGGTACCGGCAGAACAACGAACTCAAGGAAGAGGTGTCCTATTTCGACATCGTCGCCTTCGGGAAGCTGGGGGAAACCTGCGCGGAGTATCTTTCCAAGGGAAGGCCGGTCCTCGTGGAGGGTCGCCTGCGCCAGCGCCGCTGGGAATCCGAGGGGACGAAGAGGAGCAAGATCGAGGTCGTCGCGGGGGGCGTCCAGTTTCTCGGGGGAGGACCGAGGGGCGGGGCGGCCGAAGGGGAGGCGGGAGGACAGCCGTCGGACGCCCAGGAAGACGACATCCCGTTCTGACGAGAAACCATTTCAGGAGGCGAAGGAAAAGAGATGAGCACCCCGACGAAGCCGAGGTACGGTGCGGGAAGGCCCGGAGGAGGGCCCGGAGGCGCCCCGAAAAGGCGGTACGTCCGGAAAAAGTTCTGCCGATTCTGCGCGGAGAAGGATCTCCGGATCGATTATAAGAACGTGTACCTGCTCAAGCACTTCGTTTCCGAGCGGGGAAAGATCGTTCCCCGGAGGATTTCGGGGACGTGCGCGACCCACCAGCGCAAGCTGACGGTGGAAATCAAGAAGGCCCGCATCGTGGCGTTGATCCCGTTCACGGCGACGCAGGTCCGATAGGGGAGAACGATGAAAGTGATCCTGCGGGAAGACGTCGAAAACCTGGGGAAGGCCGGCGACGTCGTGAAGGTCGCCGGAGGGTACGGCCGGAACTACCTCATCCCGAAGCAACTGGCCGTCCAGGCCGACGTGAGGAACCTGCGGGCCCTCGAGCACGAGCGACGGGGCATCGAGGCCCGCGCGAAGAAAGTCCGCCAGAAGGTGCAGGAACTGGGGGAACAGCTT
>DASUAN010000012.1:0-3138 GCA_035763765.1 Candidatus Deferrimicrobiaceae bacterium | reverse complement strand
ATACCATCGCACGAACCGTTCGACGCCCTCCGCGACGGGAACCTTCGGGTCGTATCCGATCTCCGCGCGGGCGCGGGCGATGTCCGCATGCGTGACGGGCACCTCCCCCGGCTGCTCCGGCAAAAACCGACGGTTCGCCCGGATCCCGGTGGCCCGCTCCAACAGATCGATCAGGTCGGAAAGGGTGATCGTGGCGGACTCCCCGAGATTGTAGATCCGGTGTCCCGGGGGGGCGGCAAGAGCCCCCAAAACCCCACCGACCACATCGTCGATGTACGTGTAGTCGCGCCGGCTTGAACCGTCTCCGTAGATCCCGAGCGCCTTCCCCTCGCAGAGAAGGCGGGTGAACTTGTGGATCGCCATCTCGGGGCGCTGCCGCGGCCCATACACGGTGAAGAAGCGGAGAGAGGCGATGTTCATCCCGTACAAATGGCAAAAGGTATGGCACAAAAGCTCGCCCGCCTTCTTGGTTGCGGCGTACGGGCTCACCGGATGGTCGACGGGATCGTCCTCGGAAAACGGAATCTTCGTGTTCCCTCCGTAAACCGAGGAGGAGGAGGCGAACAGGACGCGGGGGACGGAGCGATCCCTCGCCCAGGACAGGACCCGGGCCGTACCGGACACGTTTACGTCCGTGTACCCCACGGGATCGGCCACCGACGGGAGGACGCCCGCCTTGGCAGCCAGGTGGATGAGCGCGTCCGCCGAAGAGCCGTCCCCCCATCGGGCGAGCGCAGACTCGTCCCGGATGTCGGCTTCCGTGAAACAGAACCGCGGGAAGACCGACAGGGCCGCGAGATTCCTTTCCTTGAGGGACCGGTCGTAAAAGGGGTCGAAGTTGTCCAGCCCGAAGACGCAGTCGCCCCGGAGAAGAAGGGCCTCCGCCACATGGGATCCGATGAAGCCAGCGACGCCGGTAATGTAGACCGTGGCAGCCAAGAGGGCCTCCGAATCGATACGGAAGCGAATTGGTCAGGTCAATAGTACCACTTTATCGAAGAAAATGAATCCACTACGGCCGTTCGATTCTTTTTCCGTTCCCCCCCGGCCTTGACAGACACCCTGCCTTCGCCGACAATACCGACTACGGCGGCATAGCCAAGTGGTAAGGCAGAGGACTGCAAATCCTTTATCCCCCGGTTCGAATCCGGGTGCCGCCTCCATTTTTTCCCTCCGAAAAGATTCGCAAAGGAGCAAGAAATGCCTGGCGCTTCTATTAAAAGCTTATGATAAATTTTTTTTATATCAAGAACATAGATTATCATTCCTAATGTATTTTCTTAAGCTCATCCGAAAGATGATTTTTCCGTTTTCCCGTGCTCCGCTCACCATCCGGAGGAAGCGCGCGACACCACCTCGCTCCGGCTCTTCATCTCCTTACCGGTGCGGGAACCGTTGAAGAACAGACCTGTCCTTGGTATCGTTCTGGATGCGCCCGGGTGGCGGAACTGGCAGACGCACGGGACTTAAAATCCCGAGGCTGAATAAGCCGTGGGGGTTCGATTCCCCCCCCGGGCACCAACGCAAGGAGATCTCGGTCGATGAACCAGGCGCAGTTCGTGACGCTTGCCGAAGCCGCCGCCGCCGTCCCGTCGGGGACGAAGATCGCCATCGGGGGCGCAATGACGATGAGCCCGATGGCCTTCGTCCGGGAGATGGTCCGGCAGGAAAAAAGGGATCTCGACCTGGTGGTCGTGCCCATCGGGGGGATCAACGTCGACCTGCTGGTCGGCGCGGGATGCGTGCGCTCGATCGAGTTTCCCCAGATCTCGATGGGGGAGTTCGGGATGGCGCCCAACTTCCGACGCGGAGTCGAAACCGGGAGGATCGTCCCGCACGAGCACTCCTGACCCGGCATCCTGGCCGGGCTCCAGGCTGGAGCCTCCGGATTGCCGTTCCACCCCATCCTCGGGTTTTCCGGAACCGACTACGAAAAGATCCGGACGGACTTCCGCACCGTGACGGACCCGTACTCGGGAAACGAGATCAGCGTCGTGCCGGCGATCCGGCCGGACTGGGCGGTCATCCACGCGATCCGCGCCGACGAGAAGGGGAACGTCATCTGCTCCGCCCTCGAGTCGGACCGCCTCGCCGTCCTCGCGGCAAGGCAGGCGATCGTGACGGTGGAGGAAGTCGTCCCCGAGGAAAGCCTCGTCGCCCGTCCGGGAGAGATCTTTCTCTCCGCGCTCCATATCGACCGGGTCGTCGTAGCGCCCCGCGGGGCGCATCCGGCAGGATGCGTCCACGGATATGAGATCGACCGCGCCCACGTCGAGGAGTATCTCGCGGCGGCGAAGACGGCGGAGGGGTTCTCGGCATATCTTTCCCGGTTCGTCCTCGGAAAGACCGAGGAAGAGTACCTCGGGCTCGCCTGCGGGAAGACGGTCTGAAGCCCCATGCCCCCCGTCTTCGACGGATGCCTTCCGGAGGAGTTCCTGGCCTACCAGGTGTCCCGCGAGGTCCGCGACTTCGAGCGGACGGCGGTGGGCACCCTCTCCCCCGTCCCTCTCCTGGGAGTGCTCCACGCGCGGGCCCACCACGCCCGACACGGGAAGTTCCTCTTTTTCGGGTCGGAGGACACCCCCGTCACGGACGGCTCCAAGGAGCTGTTCGACCTGGCCCAGCGGGGGAAGCTCGACCTGTTCTTCCTGTCGGGCGCTCAGGTCGACCGGAAGGGGAACATCAATCTCACCTGCATCGGGGAGTACGGAGCCCCCCGGGTCCGTCTGCCCGGGGGAGCGGGGTCGGCGATGCTCTACTACATGACCCGGCGGGTCGTTCTATTCACGCTCCTCCACTCCCCCCGCGTGTTCGTGGAGAGATGCGACTTCATCACCTCCGCGGGGAACACCCCGCGGTATCCGTGGCGGCGGGGCGGACCGACGAAACTCATCACCCCCCTCTGCACGATGGAATACGACGGTACCGCAGCCGAGTGGCGCCTCGCTTCCCTCCATCCCGGGGTTTCCTACGCGGAGGCAAGCAGGGAAACCGGGTTCCCTCTCCGGCCGGAGAAGGCGGCGGAGACGCCCTCCCCTTCCCCGGACGACGTGGCGCTGCTCCGCGCCCAGATCCCAGCGCTGAAAAAGTCCTACCCCGTCTTCGCCGGCGAACTGTCGCGGAAGATCGGGTAGCCCG
>DASUAN010000011.1:0-5813 GCA_035763765.1 Candidatus Deferrimicrobiaceae bacterium | reverse complement strand
GGGATCGCCGGGCAGAAGGTGGAGATGGAGTTCCGGGACTCCACGACGAAGGCGGACACGGCAATCGAAAACTGCCGATATTTCGTGGACAGCTGGGGGGCCGATTTCCTAGCGGGCATCGATTCCTCGGGGCAGGCGTTGGCCATCCCGGCGGTCGTCCAACGGCTTGATCGCGTGATGATTATCACGCATGCCGCAACCGAAAAACTCACGGAAGACAGGGTGTTCAAGGAGGGTGTGAAACAGATCTTCCGAATCTCGACCCCCACCTATCAGGACGGCCATGCGGCGGCGTTTGTCGCAAAGGACCTGCCCGCCATGAAATGGGCGACGGTCAGCCCCAAGTACGAATACGGGTACACCTGCTGGAAGATGTTCCAGGAAACCCTTCGCAAGCTCAAGCCCGGGGTTTCCTTCATCACCGAATCGTTCGCCCCGTTCGGCACCACGGATTTCCGCTCCCACATCAACACGATCATGGACGCCAGTCCCGACGGGCTCTATTCCACCGAGTGGGCGGGCGAGCTGATCACGTTCGTCAAGCAGGCGAAAGAGGCCGGCCTGTTCGACAAGGTCAAGCACGTCATGTTCCCCGTCGGCGCGGCGATGGACGTTCTGGAAGGGCTGGGGAAGGAGATGCCGGACGGAATCTGGATCTCCGGGCGCTACTTCTTCCGGTACCCGAACAACAAGACGAACAACGAGTGGGTGGCAAGATTCCGCAAGCGTTGGAACCATTACCCCGCGTACGTATCCGAGACGGGATATTCCGCCATCTACGCGTTCAAGGCGGCGGTGGAAAAAGCCGGCTCGAAGGACACGAAGGCGGTCATACAGGCCCTGGAGGGGATGGAGATGGATTCTCCCGCCGGGCGGCGCATCTTCCGGAAGGAAGATCACCAGGCGATGTACGAAGTGCCGTGGGGAAAGACCGTGTCCGATCCCAAATACCCCTTCAAGGTGATGGGGGAGCAGAAGGTCATCCCGGCCAAGGATTTCTTCAACCGGCCGCCGTTTGAAGGTCCCGGGACAGAACCTCCCTTCTGATCGACGGGGCAGAATTCCGGCGGCGCGGGATGCCGCGCCGCCGGAGGCACTTCATCTTTTTCCGGTCGGGAGAGAAAAACGGTGCAATCCGTCGTCCACGTCTGTTTGGCGGGCCTCTCCTCGGGGATGTTCATCTGGCTGGTCGCCAGCGGGCTGACGCTGATCTTCGGCGTGCTGGGGGTCTTAAACTTCGCCCACGGCTCCTTCTACATGCTGGGGGCCTATTTCTGCTTCACTGTGCTTAGGCATCTCGGGACGAATTTCTGGCTCGGTTTGGTCCTGGGTCCGCTGTTTGTCTGCGCGGCGGGCTTTGTCTTGGAACGGTTCTTCCTCCGGAGGGTGTACCACCTCGCTCTGCCTTACCAGCTTTTGCTGACGTTCGCGTTCGTCCTCATTTTCGACAATCTCGTCAAGATCGTCTGGGGGGCGGGCTCCCTGTCCCCTCCCGGCCTGGACATCCTCGGAGGGTCGGTTCCGATCGTCGGAAGGAAATTTCCCGTCTACAACCTGTTCATTATCGCCGTGGGGCCCCTCGTGGCCATCGGACTCTGGGGCTTTCTCGAGCGGACATGGTGGGGACGGATCATCCGGGCGGCTTCCTCCGACCGGGAGATGGCGTCCGCGTTGGGGGTCCGGGTCCCGGTCCTCTTCACGTCGGTCTTCGTCTTCGGCTGCTGGCTCGGGGCGATCGGCGGAGGTCTGGCCGTCCCGTACGTGGGGCTTTTGACGTCGGGAATGGGGGATACGATCATCATCGAAGCATTCATCGTCGCCGTCATCGGGGGTCTGGGAAGTTTGAAAGGCGCGTTTACGGGCGCGCTGATCATCGGGGTGCTCTCCGCCTTCGGGACGCGCTACTTTCCCACCTTCGACATGTTTTTGATCTTCATCCTGATGGCCGCGGTTCTCCTGTGGCGGCCCCAGGGACTCTTCGGCGAGGCGCGGTGACCCGATGAGGAACAAATTCCTGTCCGCGGCGGTCGTCCTGGCATTTCTCGCTGTGCTGGCCGCCGTACCGCACGTGTTCGGCCGATTCACGGTGTACCTCGCCATACGCGTCATGCTCCTCGGGATCTTCGCGCTCGGGTACAACCTGCTGCTGGGACAGACGGGGCTTCTTTCTTTCGGGCACGGGGCGTTCTACGCGGCCGGCGCCTACGGCCTGGGCTTCTTCTGGTTTCACCTGTCCCCCCATCCTCTCCTCGGGATCGTTGTCGGGATCCTGGCGGCCGCGGCTCTCGCGCTTCTCATCGGGTTCTTCTGCGTCCGGCACACGGAGATCTACTTCGCCATGCTCACGCTCGCCTTCGGGATGATGGTCTTTTCGCTCATCTGGAACGCGCGCGAAATCACGGGGGGCGACGACGGACTGGTGGGGATCATGCGGGACCCGATCACCTTCTTCGGCCTGGGGAAGATCCCGATCGGGAAGGATGCCCAGTACTACTATCTCGTCCTCGTCTTCTTCGCATTGTCGGTGTGGGTCGTCCACCGGATCCGGATCTCCCCCTTCGGGCTTGTGCTCGCCGGCATTCGGGAGAACGCGCGGAGGACGGAGTTCGCCGGCGTCCCCATACGGAATTACCGCCTGGCCGTCTTCGTGATTTCCGGTGCCTTTGCGGGGCTGGCCGGTTCCCTCGAGGCGATGCTCGAGAGCAACGCCCGGCCGTTCATGGCCCACTGGTCCCACTCCGCCGATCCGGTTCTGGTGAGTCTCCTGGGAGGACTCCACACGCTCGCCGGACCGCTCGTGGGCAGCCTGCTCTTCGTGGCGATGCGGGAGATCGTCCAGCGGTTCACCGAGAACTGGATGCTCTGGTTCGGGATCGTTCTCCTGGTCATCATTCTGGGCTTTCGGGGAGGTGTCGTCGGCGTGATGCAGGACCTGTTTCGACGATTCGGCGCGGCAAGGGAGGGATAGGATTGGGGAACGTGATCCTGGAAACCCGGGGCCTCTCCAATTATTTCGGCAAGATCTGCACGGCCGAGAACCTCGATTTCGCGATTGAGGAGGGAGTGCTCACGTCCATCATCGGGCCGAACGGGGCGGGGAAGTCCACGCTGATCAATTTGCTGACCGGCTACCTTCCTGTCCAGACCGGGAAGGTCTTCTTCAAGGGAAAAGAGATCACCAGGTACTCCGTCCACAAACGGGTCCGCCAGGGGATCTGCCGGTCGTTCCAGATCGTGAACGTCTTTCCCCAACTGACGGTGGCCCAGAACGTCATGATCCCGATCCTGTCCCTCGCCGGGCGGTCGTGGAGTCCGTTCGCGAAGGTCTCCGCGGAACGGGATGCGCAACGGGAGGCGGAGGAGATCCTGAAGCGGGTCGAGCTTTCCGCGGAGCGCGACACGCCGGCCAGCGCCCTCTCGCATGGCGACCAGCGCCTCCTCGAGGTCGGGGTTGCCCTGGCCGCCCGGCCGACCCTGCTCTTTTTGGATGAGCCGACCGCGGGGATGAACCCCGTGGAGCGGTCGCGGCTTCTGGAGGACATCCGGCGGCTGGCCCGCGAGGGGAAGACCACCTTCGTAGTCGTCGAGCACGACATGGACGTCGTCTTTGCCCTGTCCGAGCGGATCGTCGTGCTGCACCGCGGCGTGATCATCGGGGACGGCCCTCCCGAGGAGATCCGGAACGACAAGACGGTGAAAGAGGTCTATCTCGGGGAAGACGTCTCCGATCTGTTCCGGTACGAACAGGGGGACGAAAAAGGATGATCCTCGAAGTCTCTCACATCGACACCTATTACGGCGCCAGTCATATCCTCCAGGCCGTTTCCCTGTCGGTGCAGGAGGGAGAGATCGTCGCCCTCCTCGGGAGGAACGGCGTGGGAAAGACGACGACCCTTCGCTCGATCATCGGCCTCTCTCCGCCGTCCCGGGGGTCGATCCGGTTCCAGGGCAGGGAGATCTGCGGGCCTCCCCCGTACGAGATCGCGTCCCTGGGCGTCGCCTACGTCCCCGACGACTACCGGATCTTTCCGGATCTCACCGCGGAGGAGAACCTGGAGATCGCCCGCCGCCTTTCCCCCCGGAAGGGGCACTGGAATCGGGACCGGGTCGTCGAACTCTTCCCGGCGCTCGGGGACCGGCTGGGGTCGAGGGGGATCAACCTGTCCGGGGGCGAGAAGAAGATGCTCGCCGTCGGCCGCGCCCTCATGGCGAACCCTTTCCTCATGCTGCTCGACGAGCCGTCGGAGGGGCTGGCTCCGCTCGTCGTGGCGAACCTGATCGAGGTGCTGGGGAAGATCCGCGCGCAGGGGGTCACCATCCTCCTGGCGGACCAGAACCTGAAATTCTGCCGGAAGGTGTGCAACCGGGGATACATCCTCGAGAAGGGAAGGGTCCAGCACGAGGGGGAGATGGAGGCGATCTGGAACAACGAGGAGATCATCCGGAAATACCTCGTCGTCTAGCTGCCGAGGACGGAAGGCAGGAGGAGAGGGAGCCGAAGATGGATTGGTTCGATATCCGGGGACACGTGGCGATGGTCACCGGGGCCTCCAAAGGCCTGGGGAAGGCGATGTCCCTGGGGCTGGCCAAGGCGGGCGCGGACCTGGCCCTTTGCTCCCGCAACCGGGATGATCTCGAAGCGACCGGGGCGGAAGCCGCATCGCACGGAGTGACGGCGCGATCCTACCGGATGGATGTCCTGGACCGCGGCAGCATCCGGGAGGCGGTCGACGCGATCCTCGGGGATTTCGGGAAGATCGACATCCTGGTGAACAACGCCGGGGTCAACGTGCGTAAACCCGTGACGCAGCTCGCCGAAGAGGAATGGGACCTCGTCCTGGACACCAATCTCAAGGGATACTTCCTGGTCGCGCAGGCGGTCGCGCCCCACATGATCCGCCAGGGCCGCGGGAAGGTCATCAACATCTCCTCGATCCTGGGCGCGGTTGCGCTGGAGAACCAGGTGGCCTACGCCTCCAGCAAGGGAGGGGTCGTCCAGATGACCAAGGTGATGGCGATCGAGTGGGCAAAACAGGGGATCAACGTCAACGCGATCGGACCGACCTATTTCGAGACGCCGCTCGTCGCCGCCTTGCGGGGCGACCCGGAACGGTTCCGGTTCATCAACGAGAGAACGCCGATGGGACGGTGGGGGCAGCCGGAGGAGCTCGAGGGGACCTTGATCTTCCTGGCCTCCCGGGCGTCCGATTTCATCACGGGCCAGACGATCTACGTGGACGGCGGGTGGACGATCTGGTGACGGGGAAACGTCCGAAGGGAAACGAGAATGCCATCGGGGAGATCGATCGCACCGCTTGATTTCCGCACGATCGCGGAGATTCCCTACCGGCTGGCGCAGTCCGCCGGCGGCAAGACGGCGGTCCATTTTCCGCCGGACACGGTCCTCTCCTACGCCGAACTGGACGGACAGGCCAGGCGGTTCGCGGCGTTCCTCAAGGCGCGCGGGATCCGGCCCGGGGAGCGGGTCGCGATCCTTCTGCCGAACGTGCCGGAGTTCGTCGCGGCCTATTTCGGGGCGATCGCGGCCGGCACGGTGGCCGTTCCCGTCAACTACCGCCTGTCCCCTCCCGAGGTCGGGTACATTTTGTCCGACTGCGCGGTCTCCGCGGTGCTCACCACGGGAGAGCAGTTCGGCAAGGTATCCCTCCTGGCGGAGGCCGGGTCCGTTTCCCTCTGGGTGCTGACGGATTCCGAATCGGAGAATGCGGTTCCCTTCCGGGATGCTCTGGAACGGGAGGCGATCCCGTCGCTGCACCCGTCCTCCCCAGACGAGGTGGCGGTCCTTTTGTACA
>DASUAN010000010.1:0-7593 GCA_035763765.1 Candidatus Deferrimicrobiaceae bacterium | reverse complement strand
GGGTCGTGAGGGCTTTTGGACAAGTATACCGCGGTCAGACGACGATGACGCGGGGCATTTCCGGGCCCGGCATCGCGTGGGTGCGGCCGATCACCCACGCTCCCTCGCCTTCCTTCTCGAGGGCTCGCAGAAGCTCCCCGGAGCGCCCCTCGGGGACGAACAGGAGGAGTCCGCCCGAGGTCTGGGGGTCGGCGAGCAGGAGGATCTCCTCCTCCGGGAGCAGGGGCGGCATGCGCACCTTGGCCATCTGGAAACAGATGTTCTCGCGGGCTCCGCCGGGGATGGGAGGGGAGCCGAACCGGGCGTGGAGGAAGGAGGCGCCCGGGAAGTTCCTCTTCGAGGAAAGCGCCGGAAGGGCTCGCCGCTTCATCAGGTCGCGCACCCCCGGGAACACCGGGACGTCGTGGAGCCGGATCTCGGCGTTGAGGCCGCTTCCCTCGAGCACCTCGATCAGGTGTCCGAGAAGACCGAAGCCGGTGACGTCGGTGGCCGTGTGGACCCCGGCCTCCCTTCCTGCGCGGGCGGCCCCCGCGGAAAGCCGCGCCATCGAATGGATCGCGGCGTTCTTCGTCTCTTCCGGGCAGATCCCCCACTTGATCGCCGTCGTCACGATCCCCGTCCCGATCGGCTTGGTCAGCACGATCGCGTCCCCGGGCTTCGCACCCCGGTTGCTCCACATCCGGTCCGGGTGGACCCTCCCGGTGACCGAGAGCCCGAACTTGGGCTCCTTGTCCCGGATCGTGTGCCCCCCGATGATGCAGATGCCCGCTTCCCTCGCCTTGTCGACGGCCCCGGCCATGATGTCCGCCAACAGGGGGAGGACCTTCCCGTCGTCCGGAAAGGCGGCGACCGCCAGGGCGAACAGCGGCTCCGCCCCCATGGCGTACACGTCGCTCAGGGAGTTGGCGGCGGCGATGGCGCCATAGAGGTACGGTTCGTCGACCACGGGCGTAAAAAAGTCCACGGTGGCCACCAGCGCTTCTTCGGGGGAAAGGCGAAAGACTCCGGCGTCATCGGCGTGGGAGGACCCCACGAGCACACGGGGATCCTCCGGCGGCGGAACGGCGGCCAAAATCCGGGCAAGGACCCCCTGCCCCAGCTTGGACGCTCAACCGGCGCAGGAAGAAAGATGGGTGAGGAAGATCTTCTCGCGGTCGGTCAAAAGGGTGGAGTCGCCTCCTTCCCCTTCCGTCAAGCGGCCGTACGGACCTGTTCCCCTGGGACCGGACCCGGATCCAGGCCTGCCTGGCGAAGGCGGATCGGAACCTGGATCTCCGTAAGCATGTCGTCCTGGGTGCCGCCTGAATGCGGCTCAGGAGCGACGAAGAAGACCTCACGGGGTTCCCCGGCTACTTCATACCGGTTCTCCCGGAGCCAGTCCAGCACTTTTTCGTAGGTGCAGGAGATCCAGTGGTAGGGGCCCCGGTGGACGAAGGAAGCCACCTCCTGTTCGGGGAGCTCCTTCACGGGCAAGCCGGGCATCTCCCTGCCGGGATCGGCGACCAGCGGAAACAGGATCTCGTAATCGGCGTGGAACGGTTCGGGGATCCGGACGCCGCCATGACGAACCCCCACGGCCGGCTGCCGGAACAGAAGCTTCTGCTCCACGGCCCGGTCGTACAGACGGGAAAAAGCGGTGTCGATCCCCCACATGGAAACGTCCCCCCTCCACGCTACGGCCTTCATCGCGGGCACCTTCTTGATCTCGTGAAACGGGGTCATCGCACTTCCCTCGGGATGGATTTTCGGGCATCAACCTTTAGATGCCCGGGAGGGCGCAAGAGGATTCCCCCGAAAGATCATTCCCGGGAACATATTCAACCGTATGAAACAAGGAATCTTTTCCTTTCCATCCCGCGGTCGTTTCCTCTACGGAGCCCGGAATCTACGTACCGGAATGTCAATAAAACAAAGTTTATAAAAATCTTGACACTGGTTTCCGGGTTGAGGTAGAAATAGGGGAACCGATTTTAGAGTGTAAAACTGTTTTTTCGAGAAGGGGGGTGGTTTAGGGACATTGTGCAAGGTGGAGGGGGGTTGGTTTTTCAAGTGGCATAGATAAACCAAGAAGGAGGGGAATGATGGCTGAAAAGGTAAACCGGTGGAAATTCGTGTACGCCGCCTTGGTGATGCAATTGTGCCTAGGCGTGCTCTACTCCTGGTCCGTGTTCCGCCCGGTTCTGGAAAAAGCCAACGGTTGGAAGGGCCCGCAAAGCATCGCCCCCTTCCGGTACTCGCTCGTCTTCTTCACCGTCGCGATGATCGTCGCCGGCTTCTGGCAGGACAAGAAGGGGCCGAAACTCGTCGGATCGGTCGGCGGTGCGCTCCTCGGCGCGGGCTGCCTCCTCGCCGCCTTCATGTACAAGAGCGAGTGGGGTCTCAAGTTCTCCTACGGGATCCTCGGGGGTCTGGGCGTCGGCTTCGCGTACGTTACCCCCATCGCCACCTGCGTGAAGTGGTTCCCCGACAAGCGGGGGACGATCGTGGGGCTGGCGGTCCTCGGGTTCGGCGCGGGATCGCTCATCTTCGCACCTCTCATCGAAAGGCTGCTGGGGAGTGATCCGGAACTGTTCCATTCCACCCTGCCACGGACTTTCATGATCCTGGGAGTGGCGTTCCTCATCTTCGTCATCGGCGCAGCGCAGGTCTTCGCGGTTCCTCCCGCCGGCTGGAAGCCGGAAGGGTGGTCTCCGCCGGCGGCGGCCACCACTGCGGCCGGCGCGGTCGTCAAGGCCGAATTCACGCCGGGCGAGATGGTCAAGACCTGGCAGTTCTTCGCCCTGTGGGTGATCTACTTCCTTGGAACCAGCGTGGGGATCACCGCCATCGGCCAGGCAGCTCCGCTGGTCAAGGAGCTGGCCGCTGCCACGGCGGTCATGTCGGCGGGCGCGGCGCTCGGCATCATGAGCGCCTTCAACGGGGTCGGACGCCTCGCGTGGGGCGCCACCTCGGACAAGATCGGCCGGAAAAACACCACGATCGCCATGTTCGTCGTCTACATCATCGCATGCATCTTCCTGCTCCGGGACGTGGGAGGCAGCTTCTCGAAGGCGCTGGCAGGCCTCTGCATCGTCGGCTTCTCCTACGGGGGCTACCTGGCGATGATGCCGTCGTTCACGGCGGACTTCTACGGCGCGAAGAACGTCGGCGCCAACTACGGGATCGTGTTCACCGCCTGGGGGATCTGCGGGTTCATCGTCCCCGGCTACTTCGCCAAGATCGTGCAGGCGGCCAAGGACGCCGGAGACGTCGCCGCGGGGTACAACCAGACGTACTTCACCCTGGCGGGGATGTGCGTCTTGGGGATCATCCTGGTCGTCATCCTCAGGAAACCGGAGCACACAGGGTAGCGGCTGTCGACGGTCAACCAACCGAACGGCCGCCGGGATCTTCCCCCGGCGGCCTTTTCTTTTCTCTTCCACCTTAGACCGTTTTTCCCGCTCCCGCCTTGTGGTATCCTTTCGCCGGGAGGTCCTCTTGATGCGCCGCCCAGCCGCCCGCCTTCCCCGAATTTCCGTCTTCTTTCTTCTCCTGCTCCTCCTATCCCCTCCAGGATGGTCGGAAGAAGGTCAGGGGGATCCCTTGCGGATCGGGGTGCTCGCTCCCCTTTCCGGTCCCTTCGCCTCCGGGGGGTCGGCCTTCCTCCAGGCGGTGACGCTCGCGGCGGAGGATGCGAACGCCGCAGGGGGGGTCCTGGGAAAGCGCGTCGAGCTCGTCGTGGCGGACACCCAAGGGCGGGTCGACATCGCCCGGTCCGAAGCGCTTCGCCTCACCTCCCGGGAGAAGGCCTTCGCCCTCATCGGCGCCTACCTGTCGGAAGAGACGATCGGGGTGATCGAGGTGGCCGCGGCAAGCCGGTCCGTGCTCCTCGTGCCGGTAGCGGCCACCGCCGAGATCACCGACCACGTCCGCCGGGAATACGACCGATACCGGTACGTCTTCCGCATCGGGTACTCGATCCCCCAATGGGCTGGGATGATGGCCGAATTCCTTGCGCGACAGGGATTCACGCGGTACGCCTTCGTCGGGGCGGGAATCCGTTGGAACCGGGAACTGGCCCTGGAGCTTGAGAAAGCGCTCGCACCGAGGGGGATCACCCCGGTCTACGAGGCGTTCTACAGTCCCCGGAGCCCGGCGTTCGAGCCGGTCGCTGTAGCGGCCATGGCGAAGGCCCCGGAGGTCCTCGTTCTCGGCGATCCCGGTGGAAACTCTGCGGAATTCATGAAGCGTTTGCGGGAGGGAGGGGCGACCTTCCCCGTTCTCTCCGTGGGGGGCACCCTCGGGGACGCGCGGATCGCGGCCGCCCTGCCCCTGAACGCGCCGCTCTTTGTCCAGGCCGCGGCCTGGAAAGGGGCCTCTCCGGCGGCGACACGGTACGTCGAAAAATTCGAAAAACGGTATGGCTACGCCCCGGTCGGCTACAGCGACACCCTCCCGTTCGACGCCGCCATGCTCCTCTTCCAGGCATTGCGGACGGCGGGGAGGGCGGATTCGGACGCCGTCGTCAAGGCTCTGGAGGCCGGAGCGTTTCCGGGGATCGCGGGGACCTACCGGTTCGACGCCTCCCACCAGGCGGTCTGGGGAACCTCGGAGCTGCCCGGTTATGTGATCCGGTGGGAGGCGGACGGGGCCCGGATCGTCTACCCCGCCCCGTAACCAGACGGACCCGCCGCCGGTCGGGTATCGCGGCGGGAGCCACGGGGGAGCGAAGCGATGAACCCGGTCGCACAGGTCATCCTGGACGGGATTTTCACGGGATCCACCTACGCCCTGATCGCGGCCGGCCTCGCGCTCATCCTGGGGGTGGTGAAAGTGGTCAACCTCTCCCACGGGGCCTTCTTTTCGCTTGGCGCATACGTGGCCTACGTCCTTTCCACCAAGGGAGTGACGCACCCCGCAGCGGCCGCCCTTTTCGCATGCGTCATCGCCTTCGCCTTCGGGGTCTTCCTTGGAAAGAGCTTCATCAACCCGTTGCGGTCCCATCCCTTTTCGGTAGCCGTCGGATCCCTGGGATTCGCCATCCTGTTCGAGCAGGCCGCGCAGATCCTCTGGGGGCCGCACCCGGTTTCGATCGGCGCCGGTCCTCCCTGGGCGGTGGTGTCGGGCGTCGTCGTCCGCCGGTGGGGGGCGGTCTCCCTGCTCGCCTCCGTCGTCGTTCTCCTTGGCCTGGCCCTCCTCCTCTCCTCCCGGTGGGGGCTCCCGATCAAGCTCGTCGCCGAGGAAGAAGAGGTCGCCGGATCGGTCGGAATGGACGTGGAGAAGATCCGGTACCTCACGTTCGGGTTCGCCTCGGCGGCCGCCGCGGTGGCAGGCGCCCTCCTGGCTCCGGCGGTCTCGATCGCCCCCACCATGGGGAGGGTTCCCCTCATCCTGTCCCTGATCGTGGTGGTCGCCTCGGGGATGGAAAACGTGGGCGCCATCTTCCTTCTCGCGGTGGGGCTCGGGCTGCTTTCCAACCTGAGCGCCTACCTGGTCTCCCCCCAGTGGTCGTACGTCAGCCTGCTCTCGGTGATCTGCCTGCTGCTCGTATTGCGCCCCATGGGACTGTCCGCCACGCCGCTCGGGCGGGACTACTGAAGAAGGGGCCGGGGATGGACGGATTCCAGCGGAAAGCGACCGGGGCGCTCGCGCTGGGGGCCGGTCTGCTTCTTCTTCTTCCCCTCGCGGGGGTGGACCTCTTCCTTCTCGACGTGCTGACCACCGGTTTCCTTCTGGCCTGCTACGTCGGATCGTGGGACATCGTCGGGGGGGTGGCCGGGCAGATCTCCCTCGGGCACGCCCTCTTCTTCGGAACGTCCACGTACGCCTGCGCGCTGCTGACCAGTCTCGCGGGATGGCCCTTCGCCGCGGCGGCCGCCTCCGCGATCCTCCTCTCCACGGTCGCCGCCGCCGTCGTCGGGACGGTATCCGCCCGACTCAAGGGGCCGTTCATCGCCCTCCTCACCCTTGCGCTCGGGGAACTCGTCCACGAGGTGATGCTCGGGCAGACCTTTTTCAGTCCCCGGGAGGGGTACTCATGGGGAGGCGAGGGGGGCGTTCCCGTCACGCTTCCGTGGAAGGCCCTTTCCCCCTGGGCGGCATACTACCTGGGGCTCCTGTTCCTGTTCCTTGCCGCCCTGGGGATGACCCGGATCGCGCGCTCGAAGGAGGGACTGATCTGGACGGCGATCGCCGGCAGCGAGCTGACCGCCCGCGCCTCCGGCGTGGACATCGCCCGCCACAAAAGGCGGGCCTTCCTGGCGGCAGGCGCCCTCGCGGGGGCCGCCGGCGTCGGGTTCGCGGCGTACGTAGGACGCGCGACCTCCGCGGACTTCTCCCTCGAGCTCTCCTTCCAGGCAGCCACCTTTTCCGCCATCGGGGGGAGGGGGACGATCGTCGGTCCGGTCCTCACGGCACTGGCCCTGCATGCGGTGCTGCAGGGAGCGGGATTTCCTCCCGCGGCAAGGGTTCTCCTGTACGCCCTGGCTCTTCTTCTCACCCTGCGCTTCTTCCCGGAAGGGGTGGCCGGAACCTTGCGAAGCCGTCTCCGGGCGCGGAGAATGGTGTCGGAGGGGGCGGACCGATGACCGACCTGCTGCGCGCCGAGGGGATCGAAAAGTCGTTCGGGACCGTGCGCGTCCTCCGGGGGATCGACCTCTCCGTCGGGAAAGGGGAAGTGGTCGGGCTGTTCGGTCCCAACGGAGCCGGGAAGACGGTTCTCGCCAACGTCCTCTCCGGGCTGATCTTCCCCGACCGGGGAACGATTTTCTTCGAAGGGAAGGAGATCACCAGGATCCCGATGGACGCGAGGTTTCGGGCGGGGCTCACCCGGACGTTCCAGATCCCCGGGCCGTATCCCACCCTGACCGTCGTGGAATCGGTCCGCGTGGCGCTTTTGTGCGGGGACTCCGGACGTCGGGGGAAGAGCCGCTCCTCCCGGGAGCTCGAGGAGGAAGTGGAATCGGTACTCCACCGGACGGGGCTGTTCCCCCAGCGGTTCTGGCTTGCCTCCAAGCTTTCCCAGGGGTGCCTCCGCCGGCTCGAGTTCGCCCGCTCGATCTCGTGCCGCCCGAAGCTCATCCTGCTCGACGAGGTCTTCTCGGCGCTCTCGGAAAAGGACGAAGCGGAGCTGGCGGCCCTTCTGCGGTCCCTCCACGGGAACGACGGGGTCTCCTTCCTCCTCATCTCGCACAACCCGCTGCTCCTGGAAGGGATGTGCAACCGCGTCGTGGCGATCGAGGACGGACGGGTCGCCTGGGAAGGAAAGTCCGCCGACCTGGCCGCCTACCTTCCCGTCGCGGGAGCGCACAACCACGGGCAGTGAACCGTCCGACGGGGAGAAGCCGTGCACCTGAAAACGAAGAACGTGTCGGTGATGTTCGGCCAGGTAAGGGCGGTCCGCGGCGTCTCCCTCGACGTTCGCCCCGGGGAGGTCGTGGCGATTTTCGGAGCGAACGGGTCCGGGAAAACCACCTTTCTCAAGGCCATCGCGGGTCTGGTGCCGGTCTCCTCGGGACGGGTCGCCTACCACGGCGAGGACATCACCTTCCTTCCCTCCCACGAGCGGGTGGCCCGAGGGATCCACTACGTGTCCGACCGCGCCCGCGTCGCCCT
>DASUAN010000009.1:0-5400 GCA_035763765.1 Candidatus Deferrimicrobiaceae bacterium | reverse complement strand
CCCCGTCCGCGTCCGTGGACCGGTTCCTCCTGTGCCGGTAATGGAAAATGAGAAAAATTCCTGCACTTGCTATTTCTTGACAAAGTCCTTTTCCTTGCTTACTATTTTTGGACCGATTGAGTGCTCACTCGGTTTTTGGGGGGAAGGGGGATCCGTGGGGGAGATGAGCAAGCGGTCCGCCATCCTGGCGGTCGCCTCTCGGCTGTTCGCCGAGAAAGGGTACGGCAACACCACCACCTCGGAGATCGCCCAGGAAGCGGGCGTCGCCGAAGGGACCCTGTACCATCACTTCGGAAGCAAGGACGGGATCTTCCTCACCATCTTCGACGAGATGGTGGAGGAATACATGGCCGGGGCGGAAGGCCAGGTCGGGGAGGGAAAGACCGGGGCGGAAGCCCTTTCCGGGCTGATCCGCTTCCACTTCGAGCATCTCGAGCGGAACAAGACCCGATTTCTCGTCATCCTCCGCGATTTTCCGATTCATCTCGCGGCCGAAAACGAGGGGCGCCCTGCGGAGAGCCGGAACAGGTTCCGCAGTTTCACGGATCTCTTGTCCGCGATCCTGTCCCGCGGCGTCGAGGACGGATCCCTTCACCTTCGCTTTTCCCCGAGGGATTCGGCATCCCTCCTCCGGGGAATCCTCTACGGTACGACGCGGCACAGCATGCTCGGGATCATCGACCTTCCGCTCTCCCGGATCTCCCCCATGGTCGAGGGGTTCTGCCTACGGGCCCGGGCACCGTCCGGAGAGGCCGAAATACAACGATAAGGAGGAGATGCGTTGAACCTCTCCCCATTCCGCAGACACTTCCTGGCCCTGGCGGGCGGTCTTCTGCTCGCCGGCTGCCAGAACACCCATGGACGGCCGGCCGGGCCGCCTCCCGTCCCGGAAGTCGCGACCGTGACCGTCGGGACGCAGCCGGTCGTGCTGACCACGGAGTTGCCCGGTCGCACCTCCGCCTTCCGGGTCGCCGAAATCCGCCCCCAGGTGAACGGGCTCATCCAGAGACGCCTGTTTTCGGAAGGGGCGATCGTTGCGGCCGGCCAGGCGCTCTACCAGATCGATCCCGCACCCTTCCAGGCGGCGCTCGGGAATGCGAAGGCCGCCCTCGGCCGGGCCGAGGCCAATCTGCCGGCGGTCCGATCGAAGGCGGAGCGCTACGGGGAAGCGCTCGCGGACAACGCCGTCAGCCGGCAGGACTACGACGACGCAGCCGGCGCGCTCAAGCAGGCCGAGGCCGACGTCGAGTATTCGAACGCGACGGTCGAAGCGGCCGCCATCAACCTGGGATACACCCGGATCACCGCGCCCATCTCCGGCCGCATCGGCCGGTCCAATGTCACCGAGGGGGCCCTGGTGACGGCGCATCAGCCCATGGCCCTGGCCACCATCCAGCAGCTGGACCCGGTTTACGTGGATGTTCCCCAGTCCACGGCCGAACTGTTGCGGCTGAAGCGCCGTTTGGAGGACCGCCGCCTCAAGCGGAACGGGGCGAAACAGAACAGGGTCCGGATCATCCTCGAGGACGGAACCCCCTACCCATCGGAAGGAACGCTTCAGTTCCAGGACGTTTCGGTGGATCCGACCACCGGGTCCGTTACCCTGCGGGTCATCGTCCCGAACCCGGACGGGATTCTGCTGCCGGGCATGTACGTCCGGGCGATCTTGACGGAGGGCGTCAACGAGCAGGCCATCCTGGT
Organism: Candidatus Deferrimicrobiaceae bacterium; assembly: GCA_035763765.1. Taxonomy (GTDB): domain Bacteria; phylum Desulfobacterota; class Deferrimicrobia; order Deferrimicrobiales; family Deferrimicrobiaceae; genus CSP1-8. Next base: position 3,699 of record DASUAN010000009.1, on the reverse strand, counting down.
TCCCCAGCAGGGGGTAGCACACGACCCGAAGGGAAATCCCGTGGCGCTGATCGTGGGCGGGGAGGGCAAGGTCGAACAGCGGATGCTTTCCCTTGACCGGGCCATCGACGACCGATGGCTCGTCGCCTCCGGACTGTCGCCCGGCGACCGGTTGATCGTCGAAGGACTGCAGAACGTGCGGCCCGGCGACTCCGTGAAGGTGGTGCCCCTGGGTTCCGGCAAAGAGCCGGGCGCGTCATCGGGAGAGGCGCCCCGACCGGCCGCGGGTTCGAGCGGGGGCAAGTGATGCTTTCGCGATTCTTCCTGGACCGCCCCGTCTTCGCCTGGGTCATCGCCATCATCATGATGGTGGCGGGCGGCCTGGCGATCTACAACCTGCCCGTCTCGCAGTATCCGCCCATCGCCCCGCCGTCGATCGCCCTCACCGCGTTCTACCCCGGTGCCTCCGCCCAGACCGTGGAAGACAGCGTGGTCCAGATCATCGAGCAGAAGATGATCGGGTTCGACAAGCTGCTGTACATGTCCGCGACCAGCGACGCGTCCGGCGCCGGGAGGATCGAGCTGACCTTCGCTCCGGGGACCGATCCGGACCTGGCCTGGGCCCAGGTCCAGAACAAGCTCCAGCTCGCCATGGCGAGCCTGCCGGAGGTGGTGCAGAGCCAGGGGGTCACGGTGAGCAAGTCCACCCGGAACTGGCTGCTGGTCGTGGGCCTGGTGTCGGAAGACGGCAGCATGGATACGTTCGACCTGGGCGACTACGCCCAGTCCAACCTGGAGAAGGTGCTGTCGCGGGTGCCCGGCGTGGGCGAGGTGGAGACCTTCAGCTCTCCGTACGCCATGCGGGTCTGGCTCGACCCCGGCAAACTGACCGCGTACCGCCTGACGACGGACGACGTCGTCCGCGCCCTCCGCTCCTACAACGTGGAGGTCTCCGCGGGCCAGTTCGGGGGGGCGCCCGCGGTCGAAGGGCAGCGGTTGAACGCCTCCGTCGTCGTCCAGTCCCTGCTGCGCACCCCGGAGGAGTTCGGCGCGATCCCCCTCCGGGTCAACCCGGACGGCTCCACCGTGCGGGTGCGGGACGTGGGACGGACGGAACTGGGGACCGAGCGCTACGGATCCAACGTGCTTTTCAACGGCAAGCCCGCGGCCGCGCTGGCCGTCCGGCAGGCCGCCGGAGCCAACGCCCTGGACACCGCCGATGCCGTCAAAGCGAAAATGGCCGATCTGTCCCGGTACTTCCCCCCGGGCATGAAGGTGATCTACCCGTACGACACGACGCCCTTCGTGAAGGTGGCCATCCAGGAGGTGGTCAAGACCCTGTTCGAGGCGATCGTGCTGGTCTTCCTCGTGATGTACCTTTTCATGGGGAACCTCCGCGCCACCCTGATCCCGACGATCGCGGTCCCGGTGGTGATCCTGGGGACCTTCGCGGTGCTCGGGCTGTTCGGGTTCTCCATCAACATGCTGACCATGTTCGCGATGGTGCTCGCCATCGGGCTTCTGGTGGACGACGCCATCGTGGTGGTGGAAAACGTCGAGCGGATCATGAGCGAGGAGGGCCTCTCGCCCCGGGAGGCGACGTCCCGGTCCATGGACCAGATCACCAGCGCCCTGATCGGAATCGGGCTGGTGCTCTCGGCCGTGTTCGGGCCCATGGCGTTCTTCGGCGGTTCCACCGGGGTCATCTACCGCCAGTTCTCCGTGACGATCATCGCCTCCATGCTTCTGTCGGTGGTGGTGGCCCTGATCCTCACCCCGGTGCTCTGCGCGTCGCTTCTCAAGCCGGTGCACAAGGGAGAGGAGCCGGCCGAAACCGGCCTCCCCTTCCTCCGCCCGTTCTTCCGGTGGTTCGACCGCGGCTTTTTCCGTGCCCGGGACCGGTATCTGGAACTCGTCGGCTACACCCTCGCGCGGAAATTCCGGTTTCTCCTGGTGTTCGTGCTGATCACCGCGGCGCTGGGGCTTTTGTTCCGGCGGATGCCCACCGCCTATCTCCCCAACGAGGACCAGGGCTCGATGTACGCCCAGGTCCTGCTTCCGGCGGGGTCGACCCTCGAGCAGACCGAGGAGGTCATGGCCCAGGTGCGAAGCCACTTCGAGGAGAAGGAAAAGGAGGCGGTGGAGTCCGTGTTCACGATCACCGGCCGCGGCTTCGCCGGCGTGGCGCAGAACTCGGGGTTCGCGTTCATCAAGCTTAGGGACTGGGAGCTCCGCGACCGTCCGGACCAGAAGGTGACCGCCGTCGTGGGCCGGGCCATGAAGGAGTTCTCGAAGATCCGCAAGGCCAGGGCGTTCGCGTTCGCGCCGCCGGCGGTCCGCGAGCTGGGCCAGTCGGGCGGGTTCGATTTCCAGCTGCAGGACCGGGGGGGCTTGGGCCACGAGGCCTTGATTTCGGCCCGCGACCGGTTGCTCGGCGAGGCCGCCCGGGATCCGAGACTGACCCGCGTCCGGATGAACGGTCTGGAGGATGTGCCGGAATACCGGATCGACGTGGACTGGGAGAAGGCCGGCGCCCTGGGGGTTCCCATCGACTCCATCCACGATACGATCTCGGCCTCCTTCGGCAGCGCCTACGTAAACGATTTCCTCCAGGGGGGGAGGGTCAAGCGGGTGTTCGTGCAGGCCGACGCCCCCTACCGGAGACTGCCCTCCGACCTCGCGCGGGTGTACGTCCGCAACGGCGCGGGCGCCATGACGCCGTTCTCCGCGTTCGCCTCGGGGCACTGGACCTACGGTTCGCCGCAGCTGCGGCGATACAACACCTTCCCGGCCATCAACATCTGGGGCGAGGCGCCGGAGGGCAGGAGCTCCGGAGAGGCCATGCGGGCCATGGAAGAAATCGCCGCGAAGCTCCCCCGGGGGATCGGCTTCGACTGGAGCGGGATCTCGTACCAGGAGCGGATGGCCGGCTCCCAGGCGCCCATCCTCTACGCCTTCTCCGTGCTCGTGATCTTCCTGTGCCTGGCGGCGCTGTACGAGAGCTGGCCGATCCCCATCTCCATCATGCTGGCCCTTCCCCTGGGCGCCGTCGGCGGCGTGATCGCCTCGACTCTCCGGGGATTGCCCAACGACATCTATTTCCAGATCGGGCTGCTGACCACCCTGGGCCTGACCACCAAGAACGCCATCCTGATCGTCCAGTTCGCCAAGGCCGGCGCGGATGCGGGGAGGGGGCTGATCGAGGCGACCCTGGAAGGGGCGAAACTCCGGCTGCGCCCCATCGTCATGACCTCGCTGGCCCTGGGATTCGGGGTCCTGCCCCTGACCCTTGCGAGCGGGGCGGGGGCAGGAGCGCAGAAGGCCATCGGCACCGCCGTCCTCGGCGGGGTGGTGACCGCCACCTTCCTGGTGACGGTCTTCGCGCCGCTTTTCTACGTGCTGATCGAAAACACCCTCGGCAAGCGCAGGGTGCGGCATGCGGCGATGAGCCCCGACATTCCTCCCGCCGGAGTTCCGGCGAAATGAGCGCAAAAACCGTTCTTCTGACGGTCGGCGCGGCCATATTCCTGGCCGGGTGCACCCTGGCCCCGAAATACACCCGGCCCGAACCGCCGGTCCCCGCGGACTGGCCGAAGGGTCCGGCGTACCGGGATGCCGGGATGGCCCCTGGGGCTGCGGCGGTCTCCGCCCTGGGGTGGCGGGAGTTCTTCGCCGATCCGAAGCTTCAGACGATCATCGGGACGGCCCTGGACCACAACC
>DASUAN010000008.1:0-3476 GCA_035763765.1 Candidatus Deferrimicrobiaceae bacterium | reverse complement strand
GCGGGGTTCGCGGTCCTCGTCCGGTTCTTCTACACCGTCTTCGCCTCCCCCGACGGGGCGGGCGGGATGTGGAAGCTCTCCTCCGCCGTCGACTGGACCTTCCTGTTCGCCGTCCTTTCCGCCGTGACGATGACGGTGGGGAACCTGGTGGCCATCAACCAGAGGAACGTGAAGCGCCTGCTCGCCTACTCCTCGATCGCTCACGCCGGGTACATGCTGATGGGGTTCGTCCTGCTCACCTCGGTGGGGCTCAAGGCGATCCTCTTCTACCTCGTGGTGTACCTCTTCATGAACCTGGGCGCCTTCTACGTGGTCGTCCTGGTCGCCAACGGCTCCCGGGGCGAGGACATCTCCGAATTCTCCGGCCTGGGAAGCAGGGCCCCCCTCGCCGCGGTCTCCCTGGCCGTCTTCCTGTTCGCGCTCACGGGGATTCCGCCGTTTTCGGGGTTCATCGGCAAGGTCTACCTGTTCGCCGAGGTGATCAACCGCGGGGTCTACTGGCTGGCCCTCGTGGCGGCGATCAACAGCGTGATTTCCCTGTACTACTACGCCCGGATCGTGAAGGTGATGTTCCTCGAGGACCCGATCCAGACGGGCGAGCTCCCGGTGGCCTTCGTGCCCCGGGTGATGCTGGCCGTCCTGGTTGTTCCCACGCTCCTGCTGGGGATATACTGGGAACCCGTCATCCGCGTCGCCGAGGCATCGGTGCGAATTCTTTCGAACTGAGAGGAAGCGATTGGTGGCGAGCTTCATTTCCTCCATCCAGTTCTCCGACCCGTACTTCTCCATTCTCCTGCTGCTGATCATCGCGGTCGGGATGTCCGTGGGGTTGGTCTTCCTTTCCCAGGCCCTGGGGCCGAAGAAATACGAGCGGATCAAGTACAGCGTCTACGAGTGCGGCGTCGACCCCTTCACGACCGCCTCCGTGCGGGTGTCGGTGAAGTTCTACCTGGTCGCCCTGCTGTTCATCCTGTTCGACCTGGAGGCGGTGTTTCTCTACCCCTGGGCCGTCCTCTTCCGGGACCTCGGGTGGTTCGGCTTCCTCGAGATGGCCGTGTTCGTGCTGATCCTCCTCGTGGGGCTGGTCTACGCCTGGAAGAAGGGGGCGCTCGAATGGCAGTGAACCGCGCGAAGGAGGGGGCCCCGGGGTTTTTCACCACCCGGTTCGAGTCGCTGCTCGCCTGGGGACGGAAGTACTCGATCTGGCCGTTTACGTTCGCCACCGCGTGCTGCGGGATCGAGGTGATGGGGGCGTTCGGCACCCACTACGACATCTCCCGCTTTGGGGCCGAGGTCATCCGGTTCTCCCCGCGGCAGGCCGACATGCTGCTCGTGGCGGGGACCGTGAACTACAAGATGGCCCCGGTCCTCCAGCGGATCTACGACCAGATGCTCGAGCCGAAGTGGGTGGTGGCGATGGGGGCGTGCGCCTCCTCCGGCGGGTTCTACAACAACTACAGCGTGGTCCAGGGGATCGACAAGTTCATGCCCGTCGACATCTACATCCCGGGATGCCCCCCGATCCCGGAGCAGATCATCGACTCCATCGTGATGATCCAGAAGATGATCGAGACGGGGGCGCCCCGGGCCAGGGACCGCTGGCCCATCAAGATCTGAAGCGGACGGACACGTGGCCGAAGATCGCAGGAGCATCGTGCTGGAGAAGCTCACGGAACGGTTCGGGGAGGCGATCGTGTCGACCCACTCCGATTTCGGGGACGACACGGCCGCGGTCCGGCGGGAGCGGATCGTCGAGATCTGCACCTTCCTCCGGGACGACCCGGATCTTCAATTCGACCTGGCGATGGATCTCACCGGGGTGGATTACCTGGGCGAGGAGCCCCGGTTCGAGGTGGTCTACCACCTCTACTCGATCCCGAAGAAGCACCGGGTCCGCCTCAAGGCGCGCGTCCCGGAGGAGGACCCGGGGATCGACTCGGTCGTCCCGGTCTGGGTCGGGATGGACTGGTTCGAGCGGGAGGCCTACGACATGTACGGAATCGTCTTCCGCGGGCACCCGAACCTCCGGCGGATCCTCATGTACGAGGAGTTCGAGGGGCACCCCTTGCGGAAGGACTACCCGAAGGCCCGGCGGCAGCCGACCGTGGGGCCGAAGGAGTAGGGGAAGCGTGACGACGCAGATCGAGGCATACCGGAGGGAAGCGGGGACGCTCGACCTCCAGACGGAACCGATGATCCTGAACATCGGCCCGTCGCACCCCGCCACGCACGCGACGCTTCGGCTCATCGCGGAGCTGGACGGGGAGACGATCATCAAGCTCACCCCCGAGTTCGGGTATCTCCACCGCTGCTTCGAGAAGGAGTCCGAGAACGCCACCTGGACCCAGGTGATCCCCTACACGGACCGGCTGAACTACGTCTCCTCCCTGATGAACAACGTGGGATACGCGATGGCCGTCGAGAAGCTCTGCGGGGTCGAGGTCACCGAGCGGTGCCAGTACATCCGGGTCCTCATCTGCGAGCTCTCCCGGATCATCGACCACATGGTCTGCATCGGGACGAACATGGTGGACATCGGGGCGCTGACGAACTTCTGGTACTTCTGGAAACCCCGGGAGGAGGTCTACCGGCACCTCATCGAGCCGCTGACCGGGATCCGGCTGACGACCGCCTACACGCGGATCGGGGGGCTCATGTGGGATCTCCCCGAGGGGTGGGTCGAAAAGTGCCGGGAGATCGGCCGGAAGGTGATCGTGCCCGCGATCGCCGACGTGAACGCCCTGCTCACCAAGAACCGGATCTTCATCGACCGGACGATGGGGGTGGGCCCCATCACCCCGAAGGAGGCGATCGCCCGCGGGTTCACCGGTCCCTGCCTGCGCGCCGCGGGGGTCCCGTTCGACCTGCGCAAGGACGAGCCGTACCTCGTCTACGACCGGTTCGACTTCGACATCCCGATCGGGGAGGAGGGGGACACCTGCGACCGGTACATGGTCCGCATGGAGGAGATGCGCCAGTCCTTGAGCATCATCGAACAGGCCCTCGAACAGCTCCCGGACGGACCCGTCAACGTGGACGATCCGCGGTACGTCCTGCCGGCGAAGAAGGGCGTCTACGAGAACATCGAGGCCCTGATGAACCACTTCAAGCACGTCATGGACGGCGTCCAGGTCCCCGCCGGCGAGGTCTACTCGGCCACCGAGGCCGCCAACGGCGAGCTCGGGTACTACATCGTCAGCAAGGGGGCCGGCGGGCCCTACAAGATCAAGGTCCGGCCGCCCTGCTTCCCCCTGTTCCAGGGGATGCCCCACCTGTGCGAGGGGGGGATGATCGCGGACCTCATCGCGGTCCTGGGCAGCGTGAACATCATCGCAGGGGAGCTCGACCGGTGAGCGTGGCCTTTTCCGATACCGCCCGGGCGGCGTTCGAACGGATGCTTTCCCGATACCCGACGCGGGAGGCGGCCATCCTGCCGACCCTCCACCTCGCCCAGCGCGAGTTCGGGTACCTGTCGG
>DASUAN010000007.1:0-3536 GCA_035763765.1 Candidatus Deferrimicrobiaceae bacterium | reverse complement strand
ATTCCCCTCTCAAGTCGGTCCGAACGGACCGGTCCGCTTCCGCAACCGTCCACGAACTCATACGGATGGGGGTTTCGGTCATCTCCGCCCACACCAACGCCGATGTCGCACCGCGGGGAGTGTCCCATGCCCTCGCACGTCGCATCGGCCTGCGGAAGATCCGCCCGCTCCTCCCGGGCGAGCCGTCCGATGCGTGCAAGGTCGCGGTCTTCGTTCCCCCCGACCGCGCCGATGCCGTTCTCGCCGCGTTGTCGGAGGCGGGGGGAGGGCGGATCGGCGCCTACGTGCGGTGCTCGTTCCGGACTCTCGGGACAGGGACCTTTCTCCCCGCAGAGGGGGCGAGGCCGTTTCTCGGCAGACCCGGAGTCGAGGAACGGGTGGAGGAGATCCGGCTCGAGTCGGTCGTGGCGGGGAGCCTGTTGCAGGGGGTGCTCCGGGCGGTACGCGAAGCCCACCCTTACGAGGAGCCTGCGATCGACGTCTACCCGCTCAAGGGAGGGGCGCTCGGCGGAGGGATCGGGGCCGTGGGGGATCGGGACCGGGAGGCCCCCCTCGAGGAGGTGCTGGAGGCGGTCCGCCGGGCCGTCCGGCCGTCGTGGATCAAGGTGGCGGGTCCGGGGAAGAAACTCGTCCGCAGGATCGCGGTGGTGGCGGGAAGCGGTTCCGAATTCGTGGAGGCGGCCCGGGCCGCGGGCGCCCACCTCTTTCTCACGGCGGACGTCAAGTACCACCAGGCGCTCGAGGCTGCCGCCGGCGATCTGACGGTGGCGGACATCGGGCACGGGTCGGGGGAGAAATGGATTCTTCCGGAGTTTCGACGGGTGATCGCCGCACGGTTCGGCAGGAGGGTCACGTCCCGTGTGGTCATGGAAAGCGAGCCGTTGCGGCCGTTCCGGCCGAACCAGACAGGAGGAAAGAGGCGTTGATGGAGAACGTGAAGGTCCTGCTGGACCTGCAGGAGATCATGGCCCGGTCCCGGATGGTGGAAAGGGAAAAGCAGAAAGTCCCGCTCGAGGTCGCCGACCTGAAGAGTCTCTTCGAGGAGAGGGAGGCGAAGTTCCTCGCCGCGAAGCAGGAGTTCGAGCAGCTCCAGAAGGAAAAACGGGAGAAGGAGCGGGAGATCGAGGAGGAAAGGGACAAGGTGGAGAGGGCCAAGGCCAAGCTGATGTCGATCAAGACGAACAAGGAATATTACGCGATGCTCAAGGAGATCGAGCAGACGAAGCGAATGAACGCCACACGGGAAGAGGAGCTTCTCTCGGTCCTGGCGCGGTACGAGGAGGTGGAGAAGCGCCTGGCGGAGCTTTCGAGGGATGTGGAAGAGGTGGGCGCAAGGTACCGCGAGCGCATGGTGGACATCGAGGCGAGGATGGCGAGGTTCGATAAGGATATCTCCCAGCTCCTGGTAAAAAAGTCCGAGGTGGCCTCGAGGCTGGATGCGGGGCTCGCCCGGAGGTTCGAGATGATTTTCGAACGGCGCGACGGACTCGCCATCGTGCCCGCGAGAAACCAGTCCTGCATGGGATGTCATATGAACATCTCCCCGCAGCTGTTCAATCTCCTCAAACGCGAGGACCGGATCCACTACTGCCCCAACTGCAACCGGGTCATCTATTTCGAAGGGAACGCGGCGGGGCAGGCCGGCGGATGAAGGAGGGAAGGGCGGTCACGGTCCGGACCGACGGCGCGAGCCGGGGGAATCCCGGCCCGGCGGGGATCGGCGTGGTCCTCGAGGTGGAGGGGGATCCCGACCGGATCGAACGGTTCGAGTACATCGGGGAGACCACGAACAACGTGGCCGAATACCGCGCTCTGCTGCTGGCCCTTTCGGAGGCCGAGAAGCTTGCCCCGTCCTCCCTGACGATCCTGTCCGACTCGGAACTGCTGGTCCGGCAGCTCAACGGCGAATATCGCGTGAAATCGGATCTTCTGAAACCGCTGTACCGGGAGGCCTGCCTGCGTTTGCGCCGATTCCCCGGGGCGCGTATACTACATGTAGAGCGCGGAGAGAACCAGGCTGCCGATCGGCTGGCGAACCGCGCGATCGACGCTCATTTCCAGTAGGCTTGAGGAGGCCAGTCGGCCGCCGGCCCTCGTTCGCCTTACGGCATACGGAGGGCGGGAGGAAAGTCCGGGCTCCGCAGGGCAGGGTGCCGGGTAATCCCCGGTGGGGGCGACCCCGAGGACAGTGCCACAGAAAAGATACCGCCCCCCGCAGGCGAACGCCGCGGAGGGTAAGGGTGAAATGGTGAGGTAAGAGCTCACCGCGCGCCGGGCGACCGGCGTGGCACGGCAAACCCCACCCGGAGCAAGACCGAATAGGAGGGCGACCCCGAGAAGGCGAGCGGGGGAAGGGCGGCCCGCCCGGAGCCCTCGGGTCAAGGTCGCTGGAGGCGGGCGGCAACGCCCGTCGTAGAGAAATGGCCGTCACGCGGCGTACGTGCCGCGCACAGAACCCGGCTTACGGCTTCCTCGAGCCTTTTCCCTTGCTGAAATGGGCATCTTTCGGCTGGTAGAACGGTTTTTTGCGTTATTCCGACGATTTTCTCCTTCCATGAAAAATGCTTGACACAAATTCAATGTTCTATAGAATGGCCGCAAGTGGGTAAAAGTGGGGAAAGGTGGGTTAGGCGGCCAGCATGGTTTTTCGCGGACGGTACGAGTATACCATCGATCCCAAGGGGAGGGTGAACGTCCCTTCCCGCTTCCGCGAGCAACTCTCCGATTCCGGCCTAGAAAGCGTCGTGATCACCAACTACTCGGGTTGCATCTATGCCTATCCCGCGGTGGCGTGGGAAAAGATCGAGGAGAAGCTCGCCGCCAAGGTGTCGAGCGTGCACAGGAAGAAAAACGCCTTCGTGCGATTCTTCCTGGGAGGGGCCGTCGAGGTCGCGCCCGACAAGCAGGGACGGATCCTGATCCCTCCCTCCCTCCGCTCCTACGCGGGGCTCGAACGGGACGTCGTCATCATCGGGATGCCGAACCGGTTTGAGATCTGGGACCGGCAGAAGTGGGAAGTGGAGGTTGCCCGGTTCGAGAAGGAAGGATTCGAGGATCCCGAGCTGGCCCGGGAGATCGACTCTCTGGGGATCTAGGGGGTGGCGGCAGGCCACCTCCCCGTTCTTTTACAGGAGACGTTGGGATTGCTGGCCCCCGCGCAAGGCGAGCTGTTCCTCGACGGGACGGTGGGCGCCGGCGGGCACGCGGAAAGGATCGCCGAAAGGATCGGGCCGGACGGCCTGCTCGTCTGCGCCGACGCCGACCCCGCGATGCTTTCGTCGGCGGCGGAGCGCCTCCGCCGGTTCCCATGGGTCCGGACGGTCCACACCGACTATGCCGACCTGGAGAGGCTGCGGCAGGCGGCGGGCGGGAGGAGGTTCGACGGGATGCTGCTCGATCTCGGGTTGTCCTCTTTGCAGCTTTCCGATCGATCCCGCGGGTTCTCGTTCCTCGGCGACGGCCCCCTCGATATGCGGCGCGACCCCGGAGCAGGAGGAAGGGATGCGCGGGAGATCCTCCGCCGGTCGACCGAGAAG
>DASUAN010000006.1:0-7715 GCA_035763765.1 Candidatus Deferrimicrobiaceae bacterium | reverse complement strand
GAATGCGCGGCCGCTGTCGGATCCGCGGCAAAATCTTTCCCGGAGGTGTGCCCGTGATCGCCATCCGTTCCCGCGACGACCTTCTCTCCCGCCTGAAGCGGAAGGATTTCACGGCGGCGGTCATCGGGCTGGGGTACGTCGGCCTCCCGCTCGCGGTCGAGTACGCCGACGCCGGGATCCCGGTCATCGGGATCGATTCCGACGGCGCGAAGATCCGGGCGATCCGCTCGGGGGCCTCGTACGTCGACGACGTTCCCTCCGAAAGGCTCAAGGGCGCGGTGGAGGCGGGCCTGCTGCGGGCGACCTCCGATTACTCGGCCCTGGCGGAGGCGGACACCGTCAACATCTGCGTCCCGACCCCGCTGCGGAAGACGAAGGACCCGGACCTCTCCTACGTCGTAAGCGCGGCGGAGCAGGTGGCGAAGTATCTCCATCGGGACATGCTGATCGTCCTGGAGAGCACGACCTACCCGGGGACGACCGACGAACTGCTTGTGCCCCTGTTCGAGGAGAAGGGATTCACGGTCGGCAAGGACATCTTTCTCGCCTTCTCCCCGGAGCGGGTCGACCCGGGCAACCCGCAATACACTACGAAAAACATCCCGAAGGTCGTCGGGGGGGCGACCCCGCGCTGCACGAAGATGGCGACGACCCTCTACCGCATGGTGATGGAGCGCGTCCACCCCGTCTCCAGCGCGTCGGTGGCGGAGATGGTGAAGCTTTTGGAGAACACCTTCCGCTCGGTGAACATCGGATTGGTGAACGAGATCGCCCTCATGTGCGACCGGATGGGGATCAACGTCTGGGAGGTGATCGACGCGGCGAAGACGAAGCCGTTCGGCTACATGCCGTTCTACCCCGGGCCGGGGATCGGGGGCCACTGCATCCCCCTGGACCCCTTCTACCTGTCGTGGAAGGCGAAGCAGTACGGCTTCGAGTCCCGGTTCATCGAGCTGGCCGGCGTGATCAACGGGCAGATGCCCCACTTCGTGGTCGGCAAGGTCATCGACGCCCTCAACCGGTTCAAGAAATCGGTCAACGGCGCGAAGGTGCTGATCCTGGGAGTCGCCTACAAGAAAGACATCAGCGACGTCCGCGAGTCGCCGGCGCTCGACATCCTGCAGCTTCTCTCCCAGAAGGGGGCGAAGCTCTCCTACTGCGATCCCCACGTGCCGGTCCTGGCGGAGCACGGGATCCACATGAAGGCGGATCCGTTCACGGCGGCGGTCCTGAGGAAGGCCGACTGCGTGGTGGTCGTGACCGACCACACCGCCTTCGACTACCGGATGGTCGCGCGCGAATCGAAGGTGGTCGTCGACGCCCGCAACGCCCTCAAGGGGAAGAACGGGAACAAGATCATCAAACTCTAGGAACCGGGACGATCCCGAGAACCCAAGGACCGTGATCGGGAAAAACGTCCCGGGGGTTCGATTCTTCGGTTCCATGGGGGGCGAATGTTCTACCTGGTGACGGGGGGAGCGGGATTCATCGGGTCGAACCTGGCCGAAAGTCTCCTCGCGACCGGGCATCGGGTCCGGGTTCTCGACAACTTCCTCACGGGAAAACGGGAGAATCTGGCCGGCTTTGCGGAGCGGTACGGCAAGGCCTTCGAGCTGATCGAGGGGGACCTGAGGGACCTGGCCGTCACCCGATCCGCCGCGGAAGGGGTCGAATACGTCCTCCACCAGGGGGCGCTCCCCTCGGTCCCCCGTTCCGTCGCGGACCCGATCCTGTCCAGCGAGATCAACGTGGGGGGAACGCTCTCCCTCCTCGTCGCGGCGAGGGACGCCGGGGTCCGACGGGTCGTCTTCGCCGCCTCCTCTTCCGCCTACGGGGACACGCCCGAGCTTCCCAAGCGGGAGTCGATGACGCCGAACCCGAAGAGCCCCTACGCCGCCCAGAAGCTCGCCGGCGAACATTACATGCGGATCTTCTACGAGGTATACGGCCTGGAGACGGTCTCCCTGCGGTACTTCAACGTCTTCGGGCCGAGGCAGGACCCGGCGTCGATGTACGCGGCGGTGATCCCCCGGTTCATCACCTCCGTGCTCGCGGGGACGGCTCCCCCCGTCTACGGCGACGGCCTCCAGACCCGCGACTTCACCTACATCGACAACGTGGTGCGGGTGAATCTGTTGGCCTGCGAGGCGCCCAAGGAGGCCTGCGGGAAGGTCGTAAACGTCGCCTGCGGGAAACGCGTTTCCCTGCTGGAGATCCTGGAGATCATCTACGGGCTTGCCGGCCGGCGGGTTCCCCCACGCTTCGAGCCGCCGCGTCCGGGAGACGTCCGCGACTCCCTGGCCGACATCTCCCGGGCCAAGGAGCTGCTCGGCTACGAGCCGTCCGTTTCCTTCCCCGAAGGGCTCTCCCGGACCTTCGGGTATTTTCGCCAAGGAGGACCTTCGTAGACGTTTTCTCCCGCCGGCATGGGGCGAGTACCCGGCGATCGATCCGACCGATCGGGTAAAAGATCGCACCCCGGTCGGACAACCATTACGTTGCGCTTGAAAAGTCCTTCAGAAAGCGATCCTTTGCTCCCCGGGAACGATAGATGCGAAAAATCGTATACAGTTCGATGATCCCCTTCAGAAAATCCCTGGGTCGTACTTTGGAACCGGCGATGTCGATCCACTCCTCGAGCGGATATTCCACGGTTGTCCTTTCCACGGATGCCCCTCCCATGAGGGACTCGATCATCATGAACCGGGCCAGGACCTCCACGTCGAATGTCCACCGGACGTGGAAGGGGATGGAGAACACGATCTTCAAATCCTTCTTGTTCCGGAAAATTTTTGCGCCGCACTGGGTGTCGTAGACCGGCAGCCTGAGAACAAGGGATGCCGCCGTGGCGAACACCCGGCCCAGATAATGGCGCAAGGGCCGCCTCTGGATATTGCGGCCCAACAGTTTCACCCGGGACCCGATGACGAGGTCGATCTCCCGGTTTTCCAAGATCTCGCAGAATTTCGGGATGGTTCGCAGCGGCGTGGCAAGGTCGGCGTCCCAATACCCGATGTAGGAGAATTCCCCCTCGAGGGCTTTCAGGAATCCGTTCCGCACCGCCTCGGCTTTCCCGGCGTTCTTCTCCAGACGGATCCACGCCAACCGTTTCGGATGAGAACGGCACAGGAGATCGAGGATCCTTCCGGTGTCGTCCGTGCTCCCGTCGTCGACGAAGAGGAAGTGAAGCCACTCATATGTCTCTGTGCATTGGAGAAATTTCTGGACATCCAGCCGGGATGCTTCATTGAAACAGGGGACGATGATCGCGGTCTTCCGGATTTCTCCCATCGCGAAATGGTTCCCTCTGCGTTCTGCTCCGTCCGGAACACCCTACCATTGGAAGTTGGAAGAAAAAATGAGATTTTTCGAACTTGGCGCGTCGGCGCCCGTTGCGGAAGGGGAGGAACCGCCCATCCGGGAAGGGAAAGGAAAGTTCAGGAGACTTTCCGGCTGACGATGAGGAACGCCGAGTGGGAGAACATCCACTGGACCGGGCGGACGGACGGGCCCTTCACGTGCCAGGGGCGGTGGATCACCTCGAAGACCTCCGGCTCGGTGAAGGCGCCTCCCTCCTCGACCCGGTCCACCATCTGCTTGACCTGGACCGTCGAGGGAAGGTAGGCGAGCAGGATCCCTCCGGGGACGAGCGCCTGCGCGGCGTGGGAGACCACGTGCCAAGGTTCCGGAAGGTCGAGGACGATCCGGTCCACCTCCCTCTCCTCGATCCCTTCGTAGATGTCGCGCACCTTGATCTCGTGGTTTCCGCACGCCCCGAGAAACCGCTCGACCGTCCGGGCGCCGCTTTTCGCGAAGTCCTCCCGGATCTCGTAGGAGACCAGGCGCCCCGCCGGCCCCACCGCTTCGAGGAGCTTGATCGCGAGCGCCCCCCAGCCGATCCCCGCCTCGACCACGGTTGCGCCGGGGAAGATGTCCCCCCACAGAAGGATGGGCCCGATGTCCTTCGGGTAGATGATCTGGGCATGCCGCTTGAGATTCATGACGAACTGGTTGAACGTCGGGCGGAAGACCCGGTACTGCGCGCCCATCGCGGTCCAGACCCGGGTGCCGTCCGGCTTGCCGATGATGTCGTCGTGGAGAAGGTTCCCCTTGTGGGTTCCGAACGGCTTCCCCGGCGAGAGAGTGATCAGGCGCTCCTCCCCCTTCGGGTCGACGAGGATCACCTCCTCGCCCGCGCGCAGCGGCCCCCTCGGGTTCCTCCCTTCCATCAGCGCAAGGCCCCTTTTCCGACCTTCTCCTTCAGCCGGCAGAATCCGCACGTCGGTGTATAGGTCGGCGCTCCGCAGACCAGGCACGGCCCCGGCGTCCGGCCGTCCTCCGTGGCCGCCTCGCGTTTCCGGGGTTCCTTTCCTGCGGGGGGAAGAAGGCCCCCGCGACCTTTCAGGTACCCCTGGTAGAACTTCCTCCGGGTCCCGGGCATCTTCTCCTCGATCAGGGAAAGAGCCTCCTTGTAGAGGAGGGAGGTGGCGTCCTCGCTCAAGGGGCATTCCTCAGTCACGTAGTCGATCCCCTTCAGGAACCCGTACGCCGCCGTCTCCATCTCGCTCACGCGCCACAGCGGCTTGACCTTCCGCACCAGCCCCTCGCCCGTCCCGGGCAACAGAGGGTGCTGCCGGTCCAGGTGATCGCGGTGCCAGTGGAGCAGGTTCCCCAACAGCCTGGCCGATTCGTCGTCGAGGTTGTGGCCGGTCGCCACGACCGTGAATCCGCGCTCGGCCGCGATCCGGTTGAAGAAGTACCGTTTCACCGTCCCGCAGACGGAGCACTCCTCCTTGCGGCTTTTCCTCGCCGTCTCGGGGATCGGCACCCCCTCCCGGCGCAGGTCCACGAGGATCGGCTCCTTTCCCCGGGCGGAGGCGAAGGCGATGACCTTCTCCCTCGAGCGGTCCGAATACCCCTCGATCCCCAGGTCGATGTAGAGTCCTTCCGTGTCGTACCCGAGCTCCAGGAGGAGGTCCCAGAGGACGAGGCTGTCCTTCCCCCCGGAGACGCAGACGAGCACGCGGTCCTCGGGGGCGAGAAGGGAAAATTTCCGGATCCCTTCCTCGACCTGGCGGCGGAAGAAGACGAAGAAGCAGTCGGGGCAGAAGGCGGAGTGATGGCTGGGCAGGTCGACGGCGGCGGCGGCCTGCCGGCACCGCGTGCACTTCACGGCTACCCTCCGGAGACGACGGAGAGGATGTCCACGGTTTCTCCGTCCTCGACGCGCTGGTCCTTGGTGAGAAGCTTCTGCCCCTGCGTCACGAGGACCGTGGTGGGCCGGAGGCCCGCGGCGGCCAGGATATCCATGACCCTCTTGGGTCCCGGGATCTCCATCTCTTTCTTCTTCTGCGGTATGCGGACTCGGATCATTCCGGGGGGTCCTTTTCGCGGTCGCGATTCCTCCCATGATAGCAGACAACGTCTTGTCGCCCCAATTTCGGTTGAGTCGTCCTACCACGGGGAGTAAGATGGGAGCGATCCCATCTTCGGACAGGAGGATTTTGGCCATGCGGCTGCGCACCCTGTTTCCGTTCCTTGTCGCCCTGCTGATGGTCCCCGCGGTCTCCGGGTGCGCCAAGAAGGAGGAGCCGAAGCCCGCCGCCCCCGCCCCCGCGGTATCCGCCGAGGAGGAGGGGAAGGCCCTCTTCGAGCAGAAGTGCAGCGTCTGCCACGGCCTCGACCGGAGCACCGCCCGCACCGAGACCCGGGAGAAGTGGACCTCGATCATCAAGGAGATGCAGGCGCGGAAGCCGGACTGGATCAACGACGCGGAGGCCGCGAAGATTCTCGTGTATCTTTCCTCCGCCCACGGGAAGTGAGACCGGTTCGAGGTCCGGCGGGGAGGTAGCGCCGGGGAAAACCCGCGCAAGCCGAAAGACGTCCGGGCGATGGATGGGACGGGCGACCCTGTACCCGCGGGTCGCCCGTTTTTCGTGGAAGAGGGAGGGGCATGGACATCCTGCAGGCGGTTCTGCCGGTTTTCCTCGTGATCGCCATCGGCGCGAGCGCCCGCCGGTTCCGGTTCCTCGGGGACCTGTTCATCGACACGGCGAACATGCTCGTTTACTACCTCCTGCTCCCCGCCCTTTTGTTCTACAAGATCGGCACTTCCGACTTCCGGGAGGCGTTCAACGCGCCGCTCGTCCTCGGCGGGTACGCGGCGACCGCGGCGACGTTCCTTCTGGCGACCCTGCTCTCCTCCTGGATGAAGATCTCCCCCTCGGAGCGCGGCTCGTTCGTCCAGGGGGCCTTCCGGGCGAATCTCGCCTATGTGGGACTTCCGATCGTCCTCTCCGCGGTCGGAGACAGCGGCCTGAGGAAGGCGGGAATCCTCCTCGGATTCATGGTGCCGCTGCTCAACTCCCTCGCGGTCGTCGCCCTCGTCCTCCCCCACGGCGACGGGTCCCGGCGGGGCCGGGAGAGTGTGCGCCGGGTCGCGTCCCAGCTCGCCACGAACCCGCTGATCCTCTCCTCGTTTCTCGGGATCTTCTGGTCCCTCCTGAAGCTTCCCGTCCCCGTCCTGATCGACCGGACGCTTTCGATCTTGTCCTCGGCCACGCTGCCCCTGTCGCTTCTTTGCCTGGGGGGAGCGTTCTCCTTCGAGAGGGCCCGGTCGGGGTTCCGCCTGGCCGCGCTGGCGGCGGGGATGAAGATCCTCCTGCTGACGGGGATCGCGGTCGCCGTCTACCGGTGGATGGGCCTTTCCGGAGAAGACCTGCGCATCGGGGCGATCATGATGGGGTGCCCTACGGCGGTGATCACCTACGTGATGGCGTCGCAGCTGAAAGGGGATCCCGATCTCGCGGGCACGATCGTCGTCGTGTCCACGGCGGCCTCCGCCGCCACGATCACGGGCTGGCTCTTCTTCCTCGGCGCGGCGGGGTGGTAGCTCTATCCCCCGCCGAGCAGAACGGCGACCACCTTCCGGGGGCCGTGGACCCCGACGGTCAGGGTCAGTTCGATGTCCGCCGTGCGGCTCGGCCCCGTGATCAGGGAGATGTTCCGGGGCGGGTCGGCGGAGAGCGCCTCGAGGCAGTCCTCCATCCCCCCGAGGAACCGGTCGGGGGCGAGGAGAGCGACGTGGACGTCCGAGACCAGCCCGGGAAGCTGCGACCTCCCCTCCCGGCTCGTCTGGACAAGGGTGCCCGTCTCGGCGATGGCGTACTCGGCGGACTGGATGCCGGCCGAGACCGGAGCATCCGCGCGAAGGACGTCGGCGGGGGAGACGAGGAGGAACGGCCCGAACGGGACGAGGGCATCCGCCACGGCGCGGGCCGCCGGGTCGTCCTCCGGAAAGAAGAGGGCGGAAACCCCCTCCATGCGGAGGGTCTCTCCCAGCGCCTGGAGCGTCCTTTCCTCCGGGGGGTCGGCCAGGAAGATCCCGCCCAGTTCCTCGAATCCCCTGCGGAACAGGTCGATCCTCTCCTGCCTGCCGCGGGCCGGGACCGGTTCCCGCGTCGAGACGTACGGCAGGCCCGGCTCCGCGACGGTCCTGCCGCGAAGCGCGGCGCGGACGCGCCCCAGCAGTTCGGCGGTCGATCTTACCGTTTCCACGGGCGGATCCCCCGCTGTTTCTTCCCCAGTTTCCGGAACGGCTGGGGGGCGGGGGCGGGAAAATCGCGCCGCTCGGTCCAGCCGGAAAGTTTGAACGGAAGCCATCCGACCCTCCCCTCCTGGAAGAGGAGCTGCGAAACGGCCCCGGCGATCCTCTG
>DASUAN010000005.1:0-6684 GCA_035763765.1 Candidatus Deferrimicrobiaceae bacterium | reverse complement strand
TCCGGTTTGCGAAGGAGCAGGGGATTCCGGTGGGACCGGGCCGGGGAAGCGCGGCGGGGAGTCTCGTGGCGTATGCCCTGCGGATCACCGAGGTCGACCCTCTGGCCTACGGGCTGCTCTTCGAGCGGTTCCTCAACCCGGAGCGGATCAGCCTTCCGGACATCGACTGCGATTTCTGCAAGGACCGGCGGGACGAGGTGATCCGGTACGTCGAAGACCGATACGGAAAGGAGAACGTCGCCCAGATCATCACGTTCGGGACGATGAAGGCGCGGGCCGCCGTGCGGGACGTCGGCCGGGTGCTCGAGATGCCGTACGCCGAAGTCGACAAGATCGCAAAGCTCATCCCCCCGGACCTCGGGATGACGATCGAAAGGGCCCTTGCGGTCGAGCCGCGTCTCACGGACATGATCCGGGGGGACGCGAAGGTCAGCGAACTGTTCGAGTACGCGAAAGGGATCGAGGGACTCTCCCGGCACGCCTCGACCCACGCCGCGGGCGTGGTGATCGCCAACCGGCCGATCACCGAATACGTCCCTCTGCATCGGAACCCGAACGGCGACATCACGACGCAGTTCTCGATGCAGCAGATCGAGAAGGTCGGACTGGTCAAGTTCGACTTCCTCGGCCTGCGGACGCTCACGGCGATCCACAACACCCGCCGGCTGATCCGCGAACAGCGGGGGGAGGAGGTGGACACGGACACGCTGGAACTCTCCGATCCGGAGACCTACGCGATGCTCTCCCGGGGGGACACCGCGGGGGTGTTCCAGTGCGAGAGCCAGGGGTTCACGGACCTGCTCCTGCGCCTCAAGCCGGACCGGTTCACCCACCTCATCGACGCGGTCGCGCTCTACCGGCCCGGTCCTCTCCAAAGCGGGATGGTCGAAGACTTCATCGCCCGCCGGCACGGGAACAAGGCGATCGAGTACCCGCTCCCGCAGCTGGAGGAAATCCTGCGGGAGACCTACGGCGTGATCGTCTACCAGGAGCAGGTCATGCAGATCGCGGTCGCGCTCGCCGGCTTCTCCATGGGGGAGGCGGACGTCCTCCGCAAGGCGATGGGCAAGAAGGACGCGGCACTCATGGAGAAGCAGAAGCTCCGGTTCCTCGAGGGGTCGCGGGGGCAGGGGATCTCCGGGAAGAAGGCGACGGTGATCTTCGATCTCATGGCGCAGTTCGGCGAATACGGCTTCAACAAGTCCCACAGCACGGCGTACGCCCTTCTGGCCTACCAGACCGCCTACCTCAAGACGCACTATCCCGTGGAGTTCTTCTGTGCCCTGATGACCTCCGAATCGGGGGACACCGCGAAGATCATCCGGTACATGGCGTATTGCCGGGAGCACGGCATCCCGGTTCTCCCCCCGGACGTCAACGAGTCCCGCTTCGCCTTCCACCCGTCCGGAAAGGCGATCCGGTTCGGCCTCTCCGCGATCAAGGGGGTGGGGGAGGCCGCCATCGACGCCATCCAAGAGGCCAAGGGGGAGCAGCCGTTCTTCTCGGTGGAGGATTTCCTTTCCCGGGTGGACCTGCGCAAGGTGAACAAGCGGGCGGTCGAGAGCCTGGTCAAGGCCGGAGCGCTCGACTCCCTCGAACCCGACCGCGGAGGGTTGTTCGAACGGCTCCCGACCCTCATGGAGGCCGCGCAGGAAGAGGCTCGCCGAAGAGGTTCCGGACAGTTCTCCCTTTTCGGGGGGAGCGCCGCACCGCCACCCGCTCGCGACCCGGACCGGGTCCCCCCGCACACCTGGGCAAGGCGGGAGAGACTGGCGCACGAACGGGAGGCGCTCGGGTTCTACATCACCGGTCATCCGCTGGACGATTACGCTTCGGAGATGGAGCTCTTCGCGGACGTCACCTCCTCCCGGGTGCACTCGCTCGTCTCGGGAACGGAGGTGAGGATCGGGGGGATCATCAGTTCGGTCCGCCAGAAGACGACGAAGCAGGGAAAGAAGATGGCCTACCTTCAATTCGAGGACCTCGAGGGGGTCCTCGAGGTGATCGTGTTCCCGGAAACGTTCCAGCAGAGCCAGGACGCCCTGTCCAGCGAAGGGCCGGTTTTCCTCGTCGGGAGAGTGGAGGCGGAAGAGAAGACCGCCCGGGTCATCGCGACGGACCTTTTCCGGATGGAAAACGTCCGGGAGCGGCTTGCCCGCTCGGTCCATTTCCAGGTGTACACCGACCGGATGACGCCGGCCGACCTCGCCGATCTGCGGAAGATGCTCCAACGTCACGCCGGGGACAAGCGGGGAATCCTGCACCTGGTCCGCGAAGGGGAGTATGAAGCGGTGCTCGCCCTACCGGAGGAGTTCGGCGTCGCCCCGTCGCTTTCGCTTGCGCGGAAGCTTCGGATGCGTTTCGGCTACGACGTGCTTCGACTCAACTGACGATGGCCGCAAACGAGACCGTCGAACGGGTCTGGCTCGTCTGGGCCCATCGCAAAAAGCCGCCGGTCCCGGGCGCCCCTTCCCCCGCAGACCTGCTCGCAGAACTGGCAAGTCTCGTGAAAGCCGCCGGAGGAGTCGTGGTCGGAAGCCGTACCCAGGCCCTCTCCTCGGAAAATCCGGCAACCCTGGTCGGAGCGGGGACGGTGGAAACCCTGAAAGACGAAGTGCGGGAGAACGAGGTGGACCTCGTCGTCTTCCAGAATCTCCTGCGCCCGAACCAGCAGGCCGCTCTCGAACGGGAACTCGACGTGAAAGTCCTCGACCGGCGGGAGGTCATCCTGGACATCTTCGCCCGGAGGGCGCGCAGCAAGGAGGGGAAGCTCCAGGTCGAGCTCGCCCAGCTCTCTTTCCGGTTGGGGCGGCTGATCGGGGGAAGGAGAGACCTGTCCCGGCTCGGCGGCGGCATTGGGACGAGGGGACCCGGGGAAAAGAAGCTCGAGGAGGACCGGCGGAGGATCCGGACCCACATCCGTCAGATCGAGCGGGAGCTCGACACGGTGCGGCGGACGCGGACGCTCCATTACCGCCGGCGGAGGGAGGTCGGGTTCCCCGTGGTGGCGCTGGTGGGGTACACGAACGCCGGGAAGTCGACCCTGTTCAACCGGCTCACGGGCGCCCATGTCCTCGTGGCGGACCACCTGTTCGCGACGCTCGACCCGACCGCGCGCAGGTTTTCGCTGCCCGGAGGGGACGCGGCGATCCTGGTGGACACCGTGGGGTTCATCCACGACCTGCCGGCCGAGCTCCGCGAGGCGTTCCTCGCCACGCTCGAGGGGATCGGGGAGGCCGATCTGCTTGTCCACGTGGCCGACGGGAGTTCCGAGACGATGGAAGAGAACGTCTCGTCCGTCGAGGGGATCCTCTCCGAGCTCGGTTTTTCGGAAAAGCCGTGCCTTTTGGTCGTCAACAAGACGGACCGGATGGAGGAGGGGAGTCCCGTCCCGGGTGGAGCGATTCCCATTTCCGCGGCAACGGGGGCCGGGATTCCGACGCTTCTGAAACGCGTGGAAGGAGGGTTATGGCTGCACCGTTCGGCCGGCAGCGGTTCGACCAGGCGCGCCTGATCAACATCGCCAACGGCCTCACCGCCGCCCGCATCCTTCTCGTCCCGTTGTTTGCTTACCTGTTGATCTCCGGCCGGTTCCGGCTTGCGCTCCTCGTCTTCGCCGTCTGCGGGACGAGCGATCTTCTCGACGGTCTCCTGGCGAGATGGCTCCACCAGCGGACCGTCGTCGGTTTCTACCTCGACCCGATCGCGGACAAGCTGCTCATGGCGACGTCGTTCGTAATGCTCTCCATCGTGAACGTCATCCCCGTCTGGCTGACGATCCTGGTCATCAGCCGCGACATCTTCATCCTCGTCGGGAGCCTGCTGATCCTGCTCCTGCTCGGCTCCGACCAGATCGCGGCATCGGGGATCAGCAAAGGCAACACCGTCATTCAGATTCTGACCGTGATCTACTTCCTGGCCATACGGGCCTTCCCCCGGATCTGGGATTGGTTCGCCGCAGGGATCGAGGAGCGCGCGACGGAGACCGTCATCGCCCTGTGCGCCCTTTCGACCGCCGCCTCCGGCCTCCACTATCTCGTGACCGGGATCCGCAAGCTCTCCCGTGCCTGACCGCGAACCGGGGCCGGAAATCTCTTGCGCGCGATATGCCATCGAGGTTGGCATCCATGAAGCGTAGCGCCGGGAATCCGTCCAGTCGCGCCGCGGTTCCGGGTCGTGCGGACAGGGCCGGGGTGCGGGTCGATTCCGTGGCCAGGGATTCCGTCGCGGAACGCGCCGGACTCGTCGCCGGGGACCGGATCCTCGCCGCGGCGGGGGAGCCCGTCGGCGATCTCCTCGACCTGCATTTCCTGACCAGCCGGAGGCGGTTCCTGCTCCGTTGGTCGACGGCGCGGGGGGAAGAGAAAGAGAAGGTGATCCGCACGGGCGGGGATCCTCTCGGGATCTTCCCGGAACCGGTCCGGGTCCGCCGGTGCCGGAACCGGTGCATCTTCTGCTTCGTCCACCAGCTCCCCAAGGGAATGCGCCGAAGCCTCTATGTGAAGGACGAGGACATCCGGCTTTCCTTCCTGCAGGGCCATTACGTGACCTTTTCCGACCTGTCCGAGGAGGAGATCCGGAAGATCATCCGGTATCGCCTGAGCCCCCTCTACGTCTCGATTCACACGACCGATCCAGCGCTCCGGCGGAAAATGCTCGGCAATCCCCGCGCGGCCGACGTGATGGACGTCATGGGCCGGCTCGTCCGCGCCGGAATCGTCCTCCACGGCCAGATCGTCGTCTGCCCGGGGATCAACGACGGGGAGGAGCTTGCGCGAACCCTCATCGAGCTTTCCGGGCTTCGGCCCGGCCTGGTGACGGTCGCCGTGGTGCCCGTGGGGCTTACCTCCCACCGGGACGGGCTTCCCCCCCTGCGGGCGGTGAGCAAAGACGAGGCAAGGTCGACGCTTGCGATGCTAAATAAATTGCGCCGGCGCCTCGGGGACCGTGGAGAGGAGCCGTTCGCCTGCCCGGCCGACGAGTATTACCTGCTCGCGGGGAAAAGAATCCCCGGACGCTCGGCGTACGGATCCTTCGCCCAGATCGGCAACGGCGTCGGACTTCTTCGCAGGTTCCTGGACGAATCGAACGACCTGTTCCGGAGGAAGCGGTGGGAGAGGGTCGACGCGGGGGGAACCGTGGTTAGCGGGTTCTCTCCTCGGGCCCATGTGGCCGATTTCCTTGACAAGTTTTCTCAAAGGGCGGGAGCGGCGTTTTCCCATCTTCCGGTGGAGAACCGTCTCATGGGGAAAACGGTAACGGTGACGGGCCTGCTCGCGGGGGAGGACATCGTGACCGCACTTCGGGGCAAAGGAGCTTCGCGGGTCTACCTCCCCTCCGTGTGCCTGCGGGACGCGGGAGACCTCTTCCTCGACGGTCTGTCCCCCGAGGAGGTCGAACGGGAGACGGGGTCTGCGGTGCACCTGTTCGAACCGACGCCCAAGGGGTTCTACGAAACGGTTCGCAACGTTACTATATCTATATTTTAATTGACATTTTGGCGAGCGTTCTGCTAACAATAGTATGCTCTATGGTCTCGAGGGCGATTAGCTCAGATGGTTAGAGTACCTGCTTGACATGCAGGGGGTCACTGGTTCAAGTCCAGTATCGCCCACCACTTTTTCCTCTCCGCCCGGTGGAACCCTGACTGGACATCGCGCCGGGGTACCGGTGTGCGGGGAGTTTTTTTTCTTTCGCGGGAACGGGTGAGATGACGCTCATGGAACTGGCAAGACATCAGGGCAAGGCGAAGTCGGCGATCGCCGCCCGCGTCGACGGGATCCTCCGGGACCTCGCGGCCGAGGTTCCGCCGGGAGCCACGGTCGAGTGGGTGACTCCCGAGGATCCGGACGGCGTCGAGATCATGAGGCACAGCACGGCCCACGTGATGGCGTCGGCGGTCAAGGAGCTTTTCCCGGAGGCGAAAATCACCATCGGCCCCGCGATCGAAAACGGGTTCTATTACGATTTCGACGTGGAGACACCGTTCACCCCGGAAGACCTCGAACGGATCGAGCAGAAGATGGGGGAGATCGTCCGGGCCGACCACCCCTTCCTCCGCGAAGACCTGCCCAAGGAGGAGGCCCTGGCGAGGTTTCCCGGGGAGCCCTACAAGGAGGAGATGCTGGCCGAAATCCCGGAACCGACGGTCTCCCTCTACCGGATGGGGAACTTCCTCGACCTGTGCCGCGGGCCGCACCTTCCGAGCAGCGGGAAGGTGGGGGCCTACAAGCTCATGAACACGGCGGGGGCCTACTGGCGGGGGGATTCCCGGAACCGGATGCTCACCCGCATCTACGGCTGCGCTTTCCCGAAGAAAAAGGAGCTCGACGAACATCTGCGCCTCCTCGAAGAGGCCAAGAAGCGCGATCACCGGCGGCTTGGAAAAGAGCTCGACCTGTTCAGCGTGAACGAGGAGATCGGGCCGGGTCTGATCCTCTGGCACCCGAAGGGTTCGGTCGTCCGCCGGATCATGGAGGACTTCTGGAGGGAAGAGCACGCCAAGGCGGGGTACGAACTGGTCTTCTCCCCCCACATCGCGAGGCTCGATCTGTGGAGGGTGAGCGGCCACCTCGACTACTACCGGCAGAGCATGTTCTCCTCCATCGGGGTGGAAGGGCAGGAGTACCAGATCAAGCCGATGAACTGCCCGTTCCACATCCAGATCTACAAGACCCGGATGCG
>DASUAN010000004.1:0-2981 GCA_035763765.1 Candidatus Deferrimicrobiaceae bacterium | reverse complement strand
GACAAGGACGGCATCATCATGGACCTTCTCGCGGCGGAAATGACGGCGAGGTCGGGGAAGGACCCCGGGGACCAGTACCGGGAGCTGGTCCGCCGATTCGGGGAACCGGCTTACGAGCGGATCGACGCGCCCGCCACCCCGGAGCAGAAGGCGATCCTCGGAAAGCTTTCGGCGGACCAGGTCGAGGCGTCCGAGCTGGCGGGGGAGAAGATCCGGGGGATCATGACGATAGCGCCCGGCAACCGGAGCCCGATCGGCGGGCTGAAGGTCATGACCGAGAACGGCTGGTTCGCCGCGCGTCCTTCGGGTACGGAGGACGTCTACAAGATCTACGCCGAGAGTTTCCTGGGGGAGAACCACCTCCGCCGGATCCAGGAGGAGGCGCAAACCCTCGTCGCGCGGGTGATCGGAGCGGGATGACCCACGCGGCGGCCATCTGCCAGTTGGACCAACGGAGTTTCCTCCCGGCGGGAAAAAACCGGAAAAGGGGATACAGGCCATGAAAAAGTCATTCGGCGCGAAAACGCTCGTCTATCCCACCCCCGTGTGGGTGGTGGGGTCGTACGACAAAGAGGGAAAACCGAACATGATGGCCGCGGCCTGGGGCGGAATCTGCTGTTCCAGGCCCCCGTGCGTGGGCGTGTCCCTCCGGAAGGCCACCTATACGTACGGAAATATCGTCGATCGGAAGGCCTTCACGGTCAACGTCCCCTCCGAAACGTATGCCAGGGAGGTGGACTACATTGGGATCGTCTCGGGGAGAAAGGTCGACAAGTTCGCCGCCACGGGGCTCACCCCGGTAAGAAGCGGGCTCGTGGACGCCCCCTACGTCGGGGAGTTCCCCCTGGTTCTGGAGTGTCGGCTCCTGCGGGCCGTGGAAATCGGGCTGCACACCCAGTTCATCGGGGAGATCGTCGACGTCAAGGCGGAGGAATCCGTGCTTGGAGAAGACGGGCTCCCCGACGTCGAAAAGGTGAGGCCGATCCTCTTCGAGCCGGAGATCAACACATACCACGGGGTCGGCGAAAACTTAGGCCGCGCATACTCCATCGGGAAAAAGATCGGGTGAGAAACGGGGGCGTTGCCATGACGCCGGGTTCGGCAGATTTCACAATGGAAAGAGGCCGGGAGGATGAAATGAGGATCAAGGTCGAACGAAACCCGGACCGGGGAAAGCTCACGGAGAAGGGTGTCTTCTCGTGGCCGATCTGGGAGAAGGAGGAATCGGAATTCCCCTGGACCTACGGAGACGAGGAGACGTGTTATTTCCTCGAGGGGGACGTGGAGGTGACCCCTGAAGGGGGGACCCCGGTGGAGATGGGACAAGGCGATCTCGTGGTGTTTCCCGCGGGGATGAAGTGCACCTGGCGGATCCGCAAGGGGGTCAGGAAGCATTACCGCATGGGATAAGCACGGCAAGCGCCGGGTAAAAAAAGCGGATCGGACGGCTCCGGAAGGGGGGACCGCCTTGGACAAGATCGAGCGGGTTGAGTGCGTGCTGAGCGGAAAAGAGCCCGATCGCCCCCCCCTTTCGCTCTGGTACCACTTCGGGGTGCAGCACGGCGACGGTGCCCAATTCGCCCGGCTGGTCCTCGAATTTTTCCACCACTACGATTTCGATTTCCTCAAGGTGATGAACGACTACTTTTACCCCATGCCGGAGGGCCTCGACGGCGTCCGAACGGGCAAGGATCTGCGGCGGATCACCCGGTTTGACGTCGAGACGTGCGACTGGCGGGAACAGTTCCGGGCGCTTCGGCTCATCGAGGCGGAATTGAAAGGGAGGGCCTACTTTCTCGACACCGTGTTCGACCCCTGGCACACCTTGAAACGATCGCTAGCCGGGGAGAATATCGGGTTCCTGATGGACAGCGAACCGGCCGCCGTGCGGGAAGCCCTTGACGTCATCACGGAGAATCTGATCGCCTACTGTCGAAAGTCCCTCGAACTCGGTTCGGCGGGGATCTTCCTGTCCGTTCCGGCTTCCCGGGAGATCATCGGCCGGGAACATTTCCTGGCATTTTGCAAGCCGTACGCCTACCGGGTCCTCGAGGCGATTTCGGGGCGCGGGAGGATGAACGTCGCCCATATTCACGGGGACGATCTTTATTTCGACGAATGCCTCGATTTCCCGGTACCCGTGCTCAACTGGTGGGACCGCGGCCCCAAGGGGCCCTCCCTGGCCTCCGTGAAGGAGAAATTTCCCGGGTGCGTGATGGGCGGCATCGACCACAAGATCGTCAACCGGAGAACCGGCGCATTTCTGCGAAAGCACGTCCTGGAGGGGCGGAAGCTGGGGGGGAACACCAGGTTTTTCCTGGCCAATGGATGCTCCATCGAGGCGTCCGTGAACCCCCGGGCGATCCGGGCGGTCATAGAGGCGGCCCGGATGTCCCACGAGGAGTCCATGAAGGCGGCAGAATCCTAGCAAAAACTGCTGATCCGTCCCATATCCGGAGAGACAATTAAAAATTGCCGAATTTCGTAACTTTTTATAGACTAAC
The DNA here is from genome assembly GCA_035763765.1 of Candidatus Deferrimicrobiaceae bacterium. Classification (GTDB taxonomy): domain Bacteria; phylum Desulfobacterota; class Deferrimicrobia; order Deferrimicrobiales; family Deferrimicrobiaceae; genus CSP1-8. The sequence goes on along the minus strand of DASUAN010000004.1, from coordinate 477 downwards.
GTCCTGCCCCTTTGCATTGATGAATCCAGAGAAAGGAGGATGTTCATGGGCTTCCGGGGAAAAAGTGTCTTTTCATTATTTGCATTGATTTCGATCATGACCCTTTTCATCGGATGCGCCGGAATGGTGTTCGCGCCCAAGAAAGCCATCTGGTACTACCCCAAGGAATTGCCCGCCGCGGAGAAAGCCGTGGAGGCGGCAAGGGCGGCCGGGAAAGACAAGGAGTGCCCCCAGGAGTTCAAAGCCGCCGAGAAGATGAAGAACGATGCGTACGAGATCTACTGGGCCTGCCGGGACAAGGAAGCGATCGCAAAGGCAAACGAGGCGGCGGAAAAGGCGAATGCCCTCTGCCCGAAGAAGGTCGAGGCTCCAAAGCCTGCCCCGGTAGCGGTTCCCCCACCGCCTCCGCCCACCGTTTCCCTCGCGGCCGATCCTGCCGCGATCGAAAAGGGCAAGTGTGCCAACCTGACCTGGTCT
>DASUAN010000003.1:0-12125 GCA_035763765.1 Candidatus Deferrimicrobiaceae bacterium | reverse complement strand
GAGCCAACATCGCGCGGGGACCGGCCTTGGCCGGGCTCGTTCTGCTCCTCCTCCTCGCGGGGCCCCGCTGCGCGGGCCTTCCCGCGCGAAGCGGCAAGGACGCCTCTCTCCTTTCCCGCCTGGCCGAGCGGTCGTGGGCGGTTGCGGAGCCGGCGCGCACGTTCGGTCCCGGCAATCTGTACGAGGAGATCGACGGGGAAGCGGAACTCTTCCTTCCGTTCGGCTTCCGGGAACTTACGGTGGGGATCGTAACCCCTCCAGGAAACGACAAGGCCGAGGTTCGCCTCGAACTGTTCCGTCATGCGACTTCCCGGGATGCCTTCGGCATCTATTCCCAGCACCGGTTCCCGGGGCAGGAGGTCGCGACGGTGGGGACCTCGGAGGCGATCGTGTCGGACACCTCGCTCGATTTCTTCCAGGGGACGCACTTCGCGCGGGTCCGCGCCGCCTCGCGCACCGCCGCAAGGAGCGACCTGGAGAAGCTGGGGCGAGACCTGTCGGACCTCCTGCCGGGGACCGGGGATCCGCCTCCCGAAACGCAGGCGCTGCGGATCCCGGGCCTGGTCGACGGCTCCATCGTCTTCCACAAACGGGCGCTCCTGGGATACGAGGCCCTGGCGCCCGGATACGAGGCGAAGTACGAGTCGGGGGGGATAACCGCCACGCTGATCCTGATCAGGCCGGAGGATTCGGGGCCCGCTTCCCAGTTCCGCGGGAAACTCTCCCGCTTCCTTCCAGGATTTGCCGACGTCGAAACGGATCTGTTCCGTGCCGATCTTCCCTCCGGGACGCTTTGGCTTATGTCCAGGTACGGGTATCGGTTCGGGGTGGCGGGGAAGGTGACGCGCGCCCAGGCGGAGGAGGTCCTGGCGCAGGTCGGGAAAAGACTCCCTCCTATTTGACGTACCTCGAGATCTCGGGAAGGTCGTGGCCCCGGTACGCCACCTCGCCGTTCCGGTCGATCAGGACGTAGGTGGGGATCCCGACCACCCGGTATTCCCGTGCGACGCTTCCGCTCCGGTCGAGCAGGACCGGAAAGGCGACCCCCTTTTCCCGGATGTAGTCTTGCACCTTCTCCCGGTTCTCCATGAAATCGACCGCGAGGATCTGCAGCGAGTCGCGGGCGGGGGGTTCCGTTTGCCACTGGTTGATGACGGGGACCGATTCGTTGCAGCGGGGGCACCAGGTAGCCCAGAAGACGAGAAGCACCGGCTTCTTGCCGATGAACCGGTTCAAGGAGACCCGCTCGCCGCCCGTGTCCGGCAAGGTGAAGTCCACCCACCCCTTGAGGCCGGCCGAACCGGCGGAGTCTGTCCCGGTGCCCCGATCCGCCGTTCGTATCCACAGCAAAAGCGCCGCAGCCGTAAGGAGAAGTGCCGAGACGACGGCGATCTTCCCCACCGTTCTCATTCCCGGTCCCCTTTTCTCATCGCAAAAGCGATTTTCCCGCCTCCAGGAGAAAATATCCTCCGACGAGGATCAGTAAAACCCCGAATCCCTTCCTTACGATTTCCGTCCACCGGCCCGGTTTCGGCAGATTGGCGAGAAGCCCCGTGAAGGTGCCGAGGACGAGGACCGGGAACCCCACCCCTAGGGCGAAGGCGAACAGGAGGGACGTCCCGAAAAGGACGTTCTGCCTCGCCCCCACATAAACGAGCAGGGCACCCAGGACCGGGGCCGTGCAGGGTCCCACGACGAGTCCGGACGCCATCCCGACGGCAAAGGCGCCGGGCACCCCGCCTTGCTTCTTCCCGGGCGAAACGCCTGGGAAAAACGCGGGGACCGGCAGGGGGAAGAGGTCGAGCAGGGAGAGAGCCATCAGGAGGCAGACGGCGCCGACGACGAGGTGGGTCCACGGGCCGGCGGACGTCTGGCCGAAGACCCTGCCGGTGAGCGCGGCGAGGCTGCCGAGCGCGGCGTAGGTTGCCGCCATCCCCAGGACGTACGACAGGCTCAGGAAGAATCCCGACGCCCTCGACCCCCGGCTTCTTCCCCCGAGGTACCCCACCGTGATCGGGAGCACGGGGTAGACGCACGGGGTGAAGCCGATCAGCACCCCCCCGGCAAAGGCGGAGGCATACGCCAGGGCCGAGCCGGCATGCAGGTAGGCTTCGAACGCGGCGACCAGTTCTTCCACCGGAAGCTCATCCGCTCAGCATCCGCAGCAGGGCGTCCGCGTCCCGGTAGCCGTTGATGACTCTCCCGTCGGGCAGGATCAGCGCGGGCGTCCCCTGGATCCCCAGCTTCCGGGCCAGGCCGGCGGTCTCCTCCACGGCGTTCGTCTCGCATTTCGCCTCGGGAAGTTCCTTTCCTGCAAAAGCGTCGTCCAGGAGCTTCGCCGCATCCTTCTTCCCGCAGACGATGGAGCGGGCCTTCGCGAGCGTTGCGGGGTTGTTGTTCCGCGCGTACACCCGGATGTAGAAGGCCACCTCCGGGTCGCGCGCGACGACGTTCTTGATCTCCCCGTGAAGCCGCCTGCACCAGGGGCAGTCCGGGTCGTCGAAGACGACGACCTTCTTCTTCGCGTCGGCGCTCCCGATGAGGATCGCGTCGGAAAGCGGGATTGCGGAGACGTCGACGCGGTTCAGGTCCATGTACCGAAGGGAGGTCAAATTCTCCTTGTCGCTCATCCGGATGACCTGGCCGCTGAACAGGTACTTCCCGGAGTAGTCCAGGTAGAGAGGGTGCTTCTTTCCCCCCTTCTCCACGTCCACCTCCCAGGTTCCCGGGATGGGGCCCGGCACGACAGCGATGACCTTGTCCACCGCATCCCCGAGAATCTTCCCGGCCTCCTCGGGACTCAAGGTGTGGCACTCGGTGCACTTCTTCACCGGTCCGGCCTCTTTCTGGAAGGCATGGGCAGCGGGAAGCGCCGGGAAAAGCAGGCAGGCAACGACCGCCAGGGTTGCAGAAAGCGTTTTCATGGGAAGTCTCCTTTGGGCCGCAGGCGCAGGCGGTCCCCGGAATTATATCAGGTTCGCGGCACCCCCGATGCCGGAAGGGGCTCGGTCGATCCCCGCTACTTCTGCGCGGCTGCCGGCGTTTCCGCAAGCAGCTTGAGGATCGCGTCCGCGTCCCGGTATCCGTTGACGAGCCTGCCGTCGGGCAGGATCATCGCGGGCGTTCCCCGCAGACCCAGCTTCGCGGCGATGCGGGCCGTCTCCTCCGGGGCGGAGGTGGTGCACCCCGGCTCGGGCAGCTTCCTGCCGGCGAAGGCGTCGTCCAGACGCTTTGCGGAGTCCCGGTTGCCGCAGAGGATCGAACGGACCTTCTGGAGCGTCTGGGGATTGTTGTTCCGGGAGTACAGATTCACGAAGAAGGCGACGTCGGGGCGTTTGGCGACCACCTTCTTCGCCTCCGCGTGGAGCTTCCCGCAGAAGTGGCAGTCCGGGTCGGAGAACTCGATGATCCTTCGCTTCGCCTTCGCGTTTCCGATCACGATCGCATGGGTCAGCGGGATGGACGAGACGTCCACCGGGTTCAGGCGCATGAACCGGCTCTCCGTGACGTTCTCCTTGCTGCTCAGGCGGATGATCTGCCCGCTGATGAGGACCTGCTTGGAGAAGTCGATGTAGACGGGCCAGCGCTTTCCCCCCTTTTCGACGTCGACGACCCACAGGCCTCCGACGGGGCTCGGCTCCACCGAAAGGACGTTGTCGACCGCCCCTTCCAAAAGTTTCGCCGCCTCGTCCCGCGTCATGGTGTGGCACTCGATGCACTCGCCGCCTCCGCACCCCTCCTTCATGAACGCGTGCGAAGGGGGGGACGGGGCCAACAAAAGGAAGGCAAGCGCGATCGCGAAGCAAAAGGGGAGTCTCATGGCGTCTCCTGATTTGTTTTTGAGAGCCCGAAAATCGATGGTATATTGTATACCATTTCGAAGGCGGACTTTGGACGCGAAGCCTCCCGGCAAGCCTCTCGTTCCGCCGGGATGCCTGCTCTTTTTGCCGGAATCCGGATCCAAAGACACTTGACGACGGGGGAAAGCGATGCGAGATGAAAGACACGGGGTGAACCCGCGCCTTCGGACAGGCCTGTGTTGCGCGGCCCTTCTTCTCCTCCTTCCAGCCCTTCTTCCCGCTCCCTGTAATGCCGCCGACATCACCCTTTCTTCCCGGACGTATCTGCTCTATTACGAGCGGGAGGTCACCGGGGGGGCCGATCAACGGTTCGCCCCCCTCTACGAGTACCTCTCGGGAGACGCGAGCAACCTCGGCGGGAAACCGTTTTCCTTCCACTTCTACGGGTGGGGCCGCCTCGACCTGAAAGACGACACGGACGACGACGGGCGCGGGGGCGACATCGCCAGCGCCTACCTCCGGTATCTCCATCCCACGGGGAACGCCGAGATGCGCCTGGGCCGGTTCTTCCTCGCGGAAGGCGCGGCGGCCGAGATTCTGGACGGGGTCTTCCTGAAGGCGAGGACCCCGGCGGGGTTCGGCCTCTCGGTCTTCGGGGGTGTGCCGGTCGAGCGGACGATCACCTCCACGGACACCGGCGACTCGATCTACGGAGGGCGTCTTTTCTTCGCCCGGCCGGGATACGCGGAGATCGGGGTGAGCTACCTGATGGAGGACGGGGAATTCCAGGGAGACGACCGGGAGGCGATCGGCGGGGACTTCTGGCTTCGGCCGGGGATCCCGGTGGATCTGGTCGGCCGGGTCACCTACAACGTCTCCACGAGCGCGATCGCCACGCAGCGGTACGTCCTGCGCCTGATGCCGATCGCCCGCCTGGACCTGGCGGTGGGATACGAGCAGTACCAATACAAGGACCTGTTCCAGACCGCACTGCACTCCGCGTTCCTTTCCCCCGTGATCGATCTCTCCGACGAGGTCCGGGTCCTGTTCGCCGTCGTCGACCTCAAGGTGGCGGAGGGGCTGACGCTCGAGCTGGGGGGAAAGAACATGAAGCACGACCGGAGCGACCCGGGGGACGCCACGCGGGTCGAAGCCGGATTGCGGTACGCCTACAACAGCCTGAAGGACCGGGCCGGCCTGTCCGCGGCCGTCGTATCGGCGGACCGGGCCGAGAACGAATACCAGGAGTACCGGGCCTTTGCGACCTATTCCCCCGGGGACTGGCGGTTTTCCCTGGATGCCCTGACCCACCGCTACGAGGAGAAGGTCGGCGGCAGCGGGATCACGGACGCCTACCACGTCGTCGGATCCGCCGGGTGGCAGGTGCTTCCGTACCTCAAGGTGTCCGGCGACGTGACGTATACCCGCAGCCCGAGGTTCACGGAGGACTACGCAGGTCTGGTCCGGGTCTCGCTGGACAAGGGCTCCGCAAGGGGAGGAATCTGGTGATGCGGCGAAACGCGTTCGTTCTCGCAGCGGTGGCGGTCGTGTTTTCCCTGTCCCTCGGCTGCTCGGTCCTGTCGACGACGGAGTCCGTTCCCCCGAGACACCCGGAGGATCTGCCCGTGGGACGGCCCAACTGCCTGGAATGCCACGAAGACGTGTCGACGGGCGCGCTCAAGCCGTATGCCTCCTTCCGGCACTCCCGGGCGTTCATCGACCAGCACATGATGTACGCGACGCAGGGGCAGCACCTGTGCCAGGCGTGCCACGCGGCCTCGTTCTGCCAGACGTGCCACGTGCGGCAGGAGGAGCTCAAGCCGAACACGAAGATGGGGGACCGGCCCGACCGGATGCTCCCGCACCGGGGGGACTACATCGTGCTGCACCAGATCGACGGGCGCCTCGACCCGGGCTCGTGCTTCCGGTGCCACGGGAACAAGAACGACGCCCGGTGCCGGGCCTGCCACAAGTAGGCGGGCTGGGACCGCTGCGGCGGAAATCGCATGGGGAGGTGCGCGCAGATGCATAGGGAGAAAAGAGCCCGTGTCCTGTTGCCGATCCTGGTGGGGATCGTCGTTTCCGTGCTTGCGGTCGGCTGCTCCACGAGCACCAAGGAGTCGGGGCTTTCTCTGGTCGACGAGCAGGGAGACCATCCGGCGGGCTTCCTGGCGACCCATCCGACCTACGCGGTTTCCTCCGTCGACCAGTGCCGGAGCTGCCATGGAGAGGACCTTACGGGAGGGATCGCGAACACCACCTGCTTCACCGCCGCGTGCCACCACGGGACCATTTCGGGATGGGTCGCTGCACCTCCCGCTGCCCAGCCGCACGGGAGCTCGGCAAAAGGCTTGCTCCCCGGCAGCTTCGGCTTCGTTTCCTGCCAGGTCTGCCATGGGGATTCCTTTTCCGGAGGCGGTGCACAGAAACCGTGCCTGAACGCGGCCTGCCACGGGGGGCCGGGGACCACTCCGCACCCGTCGCAGTGGCGCACTGGGGACACCTACTTCCACACGAACGCCGAAGAGGGGAACGCGTCGATTTGCGCCCGGTGCCACCTCAACGGGAACAATTCGCCGATCGGCCCGCCGTCTCCTGCGGCGCCTGCCGGGACATCGCCTGGCTGCTTCAACAGCACCTTGTGTCACGGCGAAAATCCGGTTCCGCACGCAGTGGGAGATGCCTGGGTGGCGACGCCTCCTGCGGACCAGCCCCACGGCAATTCGGCGAAAGCGACGCCTTCGAGTTCGTCGGGCTTCGCCTATTGCCGGATCTGTCACGGGACGTCGGGCGGGAACTTCAACGGCGGCACCGCGCAGGTCTCCTGCCTGAATACCGATGGATGCCACGGGGCCGGAGTGCAGTCTCCCCACCCGTCGCAATGGTTCCAGGGGGATACATACCAGCACATCACGACGGATCCGGGAAACGCCCCGGCGTGCGCGTTCTGCCACTATGACGAGCCGAACGCGGGAAACCATCCTCCGGAACCTCCTCCGGTGGGAAGCGATCCGCCGGGGTGCTTCAACGGCACCCTGTGCCACGGTGCTTCATCGGGCTTCCACTCGACGGGATGGTTCGTCCGACCCCCAGGGACCCAGCCGCACGGGCAATCGGCGAAAGGGACGGTTTCGGGTTCGCCGGGGTTCGAATTCTGCCGCTTATGCCACGGGACGACGGACGGGAACTTCAACGGCGGCAACGTGCAGTTCTCCTGCCTGATCGCCGACTGCCACGGGGGCGCGGGGAACTCCCCCCACCCGGCGCAATGGCTGCCGGGGAACACGTACGTGCACACCACCACGGACGAGGCGAACGCGCCGGAGTGCGGCTTCTGTCATTACGAGGGGGATAACCATTCCCCGACGCCTCCCCCCGCGGGAAGCGGATGCTTCAACGGGACCCTGTGCCACGCAAGCGTCACTCCGGCGGGCACGCACACAACCGGGTGGCTTGATTCGGACTCTGCCGCGTTCCACGGGTCGCTGGTCGGGTCGATCTCCTGCGAGAACGCGTCGTGCCACCCGATTTCGGGACATCCGACGTGCACGACCTGCCATTTCGACAACGCGGGAAGCCGCGCCAACGCCTCGTTGAGCCCTCCGTTCGCCCACGACGGAAACGTCTTTTCCAACCACCGGGAAGAATCGTATGCCTCCGTGGGGAACGTCTGCGAGAACTGCCACCAGACCAGCCGCACCTTCCGGGCGGGGGCGCCTCCGTCCGGCTGCGGTCCGACCGGCAACCATCCGGAAAATCGGGGATGCCATTACGATGCATCATTGTTGGATCCCGTTCTGACCAACCCGAGGTTCTGACGGCTTGCGGGAGGGTGGCCCTGTCCAAAGGGCCACCCCCGCCCGGAAATCTCTTGCCCCCTTTTCCGGATGGAGGCAGATTATAGGAAATCGATGAGGTCCATCCTCGGAACGAATGCTACATAGCGTGCCTCCCCGAGGAGTTTCTTTGCCGGATCTTGTTCTTCAATTCCCCGTTCACACCCTTTCCCAAGAGGTTCTTCTTTCGGAGGGCACCGTCCTGTCGGAGGATTGCCTTCGGGAACTTGCCCGTTCGGCCGGCCGGAAAGAGGATCGGGAAATCTCCTTCCTGGGATACGGCTCGATCCGCCGGGACATCGCATCGTTCATGCGGCAGGACGTCTACCGGCATATCTTCGGGGAGAGGGACGAGAACCGGAACATCCTGGGACTCATGGAGCAGATCCGGACCCCCCGGGCCGTCCTCGACATTCTCGGGTACTTTCGGGAAAACGACCCGTACACGTACCGTCACATCCTGATCGTTTCCGCGTTGACGTGTCTTTTCGTGACGGGCCTCTCCGACGATGTCCGGCGTTCGTTCCCCGAGATCTCGGCGGGGCCTCTCCACGATCTCGGGAAGGTTTCCGTGCCGCTGGATCTCCTGAGGGCGGGGAAACCGTTGAGGAGGTCCGAACGGGCCTACCTCGAACACCACACCCTCGCCGGGTTCGCGCTCCTGGCATATTTCCTGAGGGATGCGAAGAAATTCTCCTGCCTCGTGGCCCGGGACCACCACGAGCGGGGCGACGGATCCGGCTATCCCCGCGGGATCCGCCTCGAGGACCGAATGCTGGAGATCGTCGTGGTGTGCGACGTCTACGACGCCTTGATCTCCTCCCGGCCGTACCGGAAGCGTTCCTTCGACAACCGCACGGCCATCGAGGAACTCACCACCATGGCGGAGCAAGGGAAGATCGGGTGGGAAGTCGTCCGGTTCCTGGTGTCCCGGAACCGGAAGGGAAGGCCGCCGATGGAGGAATGCACGGTGTCCCGGGAGAAGCGGGGCATCCCCCCCGAGGGGAACCTGTACGGCGTCGTCCTGGACGATGACGACCCGGAGGACGTTCCGACAGGACCCGGCGGCAGGGACGAGATCCGCCTCTGAACCCTTCCCGAGGGCCTTCCGCTACCCCCCGACGACCGCCTTCAGGCCCGCCACGAGGCGATTCGCTCCCTCGATGGCTTCCTCACCCGGGAGATTTCCGTAGGAGATGCGCAGGTAGCACCCCTTCTCGATTCCGAACGTCCCCCCGGGGATGACGGCGACCCGGTGCTCCCGGATCAGCCGCCTGGCGAGGGCCAGATCGTCCATGGAGGTGTGCACCCTGACGAGGAAGTAGAACGCCCCCTGGGAGGGGGGAACGGTCATAAGGTCGGCAATCCTGGAAAAGGCCGCAAGCATCCGCCGACGCACTCCCGCGATGGCGGGAAGGCGCCGCAGGCAGTAGCGGCGACCGGCCGCAAGCGCGCCCAAGGCCACGGCCTGGGAGACCGCGGGCGCGCAGATGATCACCGTGTCCTGAACCTTCATCATGTCGTCGAAGAGGTGCTCCGGAACCACGAGGAATCCCACCCGCCAGCTTGCCATCCCGTAGGACTTCGACATGCTGAAGAGCGAGATCGTGTGTTCCCCCCCCTTCCCTGCTGCCGGCGAGAAGTGCTCGGCTCCGTCGTAGGTGAAGTACTCGTACGCCTCGTCGCTGATGTGGTAGATCCCCCGGTCGGCGCAGAGCCGGTTGATCGCCAGGAGCGCATCGCGGGAGTATACCACCCCCGCCGGATTGTTCGGCGACACCGTCACGACGGCGCGGGTCCTTGGCGTGATGGCCGCGCGGATCGCCGCAAGCCGGGGCTGGTAGTTCCGATCCGTCGGGACGCAGACCGCCCGGCAGCCCGCCAGGCCGACGGCCATCTCGTGGTTGAAGTAGTAGGGAGAGAGCAGGATGACCTCGTCGCCGGGGTCGCAGAGGCAAAGCAGCGCGTTCAGGAATCCCTGGTTCGCTCCGGCGGTGACGAAGATCCGCCGGTCGAAGGGGGCGTCGATCCCGTTCTCGGCGCGCAGTTTTTCCTGGAACGCCTTCCGCAGGGCGGGGATCCCGGCGTCGGGGAGATACTTGTGGTGGGCGGCGTTCGCAAGGAACGCGGGGATCCTTCCCACCGCCGCGGGGGGAGGGCCGTAGTGGACGACTCCCTGGCCGAGCGAGATCGTGCCGGGGGTTTCCGCGATCCACCCCGCGACCGTCGGGATGATCGGCATCTGGACGCGGAAGGCGCGCTCCGCCGGGGCGAGAGACCGGATCGTCCGCTTCCCCCCCATGTCAGTTCACCGCGAGGATGCGCCGGTCGAACCGCATCTCCGCGAGGTTCCCGACGACGACGGTGAGGCCCGCGGCCGACTGTCCGGGCTGGATGCACACCGTTTCCCCGAGACGGCTCATCCAGACGCCGCTCTCTTCGGGGGATTCGTGGATGTGGCCGTGAAGGGTGAGAAGCGGCCGGACCGTCTCGATGAACCGGGTGGTGGCGGGGGAGCCCACCGGCAGCCCTCCCCGGACCACGTCGAGGCCCATTCCGGCGGGGGGGCCGTGGATCACGTAGACGGCGCGGCCCGGGTCGTCCGGCCTAGGAAGGACGGCCAGCTCCTCCGCGATCGTGGGAAGGGTCCGCGCGTACGCCGTCCAGTCCGGGATTTCTTCCCATCCGCCGGGGACGGACAGGATTCCGCTGCCGGACTGGGACGGGAAGACAAATCCTGCCGAGTCCATCCGGGCGCGGTCCTTGAGCCGGAAGGGGAAATCGGTCACGAGGTTGAAGCCGAAAAACTCGTACGGTCCCGCCGCCACCTTTTTCCCGGCAAGATTCTCCACCAGCGGATACCGCGAGCAGATCTCTTCGAACCGCGCATCGTGCGCGCGAAGGTCGTCGTTCGCGGGAAACCCGAAATACCGGATCCCCGCCGCCTGGTAGCGGGCGAAGTGGGGGTCGAGATATTCGCGCAGGAACGCCTCCTGGTCCTCGTGCATCCTCCCGTGGGGGAACATGTCCCCGCCGTTTACGACCAGCCACGCCCCGCTCTCGGCGGCGAGGGCGAAGGTCCGTTCGTACTTCCGGCGGTTCCCGTGGAGGTCGGTGACGTACAGGAAGGGCGCCATGGGAATCGATTATAAACGAGGGCGGGTGATCTTCGCGCGGGGAACGGGGGGGGACGAAGGCGTGCCGCTTTCCGAGGTTCCGGGCGTCGCCCGCTCGATCTCGATGACGGTCACCTCCGGGGGGGAAAGGAACCGCATCGGGGGCCCCCAGGTCCCCGTCCCGCGGCTCGTGTAGAGGAAGCCGCTTCCCAGGGAGAACAGGCCGGAGAGGTTCGGGTAGGGACTCCCGACGATGTAGCGGAACGGGAAGATCTGCCCCTTGTGCGTGTGGCCGGAGAGCTGGAGGTCGATCAGCCCGGGCGAACCGTCGGACACGATCGGCCGGTGCTTGAGCAGGACCGTGAACAGAGGGGAGGGCTTCCCGCCGAGAACCTCCGTTTCCGGCGGGCCCCCGGCAGGATTCCTCCCGGCTCCCGCGGAATCGTCGACCCCTGCGATGCGAAGCACGTTCCCCACGGCGACGGTCTCCCCCCGAAGGAGGGAGAATCCCGCTCTCTGCGTGAACGAGACCGCCTGGCCGATTCCCGCGTAGAACTCGTGGTTCCCGGTGACGGCGTATTTCCCGAGGGGGGGGCGGATCTTTCCGAAGATCTCCGCCAGTCCCTCGAGGTGGTTGATCTCCGCGTCGACCAGGTCTCCCGTGGAGACGAGGAGGTCGGGATCGACCTTTCGGATCACCTCGGCGATCGCCTCCGCCTTCCGGTGGCGCACGAGCAGCCCGAGGTGGACGTCGGAAATCTGGGCGATTCGTACGCGGGGGGTGGAGGCGGGGAGCTTGTCCGTTGCGATCCGCACCCGCTCGACGCGGATGGTCCGGGCTTCGAAGAACGAGTACACCCCCAGCGCAAGGGAGAGCGAGACGAGGGCGAGGAACGGGATTTTCCCGGAGAGGAAGAAGGCCCGGTCCCCCGTCCCCGAAACCGACCCCGCCATCCGGATGACGAAGTGGAGGGCGTCGACGGCAAGGCTCATCCAATAGAACAAAAAGAGAAGCCCCCCCCAGGTGTACCCGATCCAGGAGGCGACCCGGGCCGCCTCCTCCATCCCGTGCTTCCCCAGGAAATGGACGATCAGCGGGGTGAAGGTGAGCGCGATGAGGACCGGTGCGAGGGCGGCCGCCGTTCCCCACCCGAACCCGAACGCCAGCTTCGCCTTGAGGAGCGCGTACGCGTGGATGCTTCCGTAGATCAGGAAGAAGACGATGAGGAACAGGGACAAGCCGCGCCACCTCGGGAAGAGAGATTTCTTCCCATTATCCACGATTCCGCCCCGCTCCGTCGCCCCTTCGGCAGACCCCTCCGCGAGCCTGGGTTCCCGGTCGCCGGCGTTCAGGTACCCGGGCCGCAGGGGCT
>DASUAN010000002.1:0-8293 GCA_035763765.1 Candidatus Deferrimicrobiaceae bacterium | reverse complement strand
ATCATCAACCAGAAGCTGCCAGATGAAATGGCCGCCATCGCCATCATCGAGGTGGCAGGCTTTGCAGGTGTAAAAATCGGTTTCCTCAACATGATCCACCCGGCCGTAGATGTAACCGTGCTTCAGGTAAGGCACCGTGTGGCATCTCTCGCAGCCGTCGAGAGGAGGTTCAGGATCATCCTCCGTTGCCGGCTCCACCGCCCGGGCATTGGCGAGAGAGATGTAAGGATCCCCAGTAAATGCCGCGGTCGGCAATACCCCCGCAAACGGGTATTTGTTCTGCGCGACGCGAGAACCCGGGATCGTCCCAAGGGTCTCATCCCTCCCGTAAATCACGAAGAGGCCGTTCAGCGCGGAAAGATCGCCGAAAGTGCTTTCGGCTTTGGTGCTGGTGCACTGGGCGGGGCCGAAATTATAGCTGAGTGTGCCTTTGATTGAGAGCCGTGCACTCGTTGGAGTGAACTGGAATTTCCGGGCGACATTGTCATACTGGACAAAGTAGATGCCGAGCGAATCGGCTTCCCTGCAGTCAAAGGGTACAGACCCTTTCATCATTTTGAAGGTGACGACGTCATTGGTGCCATCATTTGTATAGGCAATATTTTCAATTGTAATGACTTCGTCTTGATACAATTCATTGTACCCGGCTTGATGTGCGGTGCCTGCGCCGGAATGACAACCGGCACAAGACTCGGGTTCCGTGACCTTGGTCAGATCCTGGCCCGGATCCCCCGTTGAACCCGTAGGTCCCACGGCTCCCGCGGGGCCCTGAGCCCCGTCGTCCCCCTCGCATCCCAGGAACAGGAGCGGGAAGATCAGGAGCAGAATTCCCAGCAATAGGATGAGTGATTTTCTCAACGTTCCCTCCTTTTCAACGGCCTGGATGATTTACGGTTGGCGCTTGTAACTGCTCGTTTCAAAGACGTTGTTCACTCACTCTCGATAACGATTCCTTCTGCGCATCACCCCCTTGCTCGATCACCCATTCCGGTTGGTTCGTTTCGTTTGAAAACCACTCCCGATTCCAGTATCGGTTTGCCTAAAGAGAGGAGATCCAAAACGTTAGCATACTGTATACAGGATACAAAAATGGGAGTCAAGGGCAAATCGTTAGCAATATATATAATGATAGGCAGATTTATTAAGGCAGATATCCATCGATATGTTTCGGGGCCGGCGGGCGGCCCGAACCTCCCCCATCGGTCGTCGGGCCCCGATCTTTGGACCGGGGAGACGGATGGAACCGCGACGCCGCAACAAAACAAGCGGACCCGGTTGATTTCGCGCCCGCCTTTTCATATGATAGGCCGGTCCTCGAAGCGAATACTGTCGACACGCATCTCCCGGGCATCGGAACCGATCAACACGTTACATTCCATACAGGAAGGAGGAGTCCCGTGGGCAGGAACATCGTCGAGAAGATCATCAAGGACCACTACGTCTCCGGGGAGAGGAAGCCGGGGAAGGAGGTCGCCATCCGGATCGACCAGACGCTCACGCAGGACGCCACCGGGACGATGGCGTACCTGCAGTTCGAGGCGATGGGGGTCCCCCGGGTGAAGACCGAGCTGTCGGTCTCCTACGTCGACCACAACACCCTGCAGGAAGGGTTCGAGAACGCCGACGACCACCTCTACCTCCAGACGGTGGCGGCCAAGCATGGGATCTACTACTCCCGGGCCGGCAACGGGATCTGCCACCAGGTCCACCTGGAGCGGTTCGGCGCCCCGGGCAAGACCCTCCTTGGGTCCGACTCCCACACGCCGACCGGCGGCGGGATCGGGATGATGGCGATCGGGGCGGGGGGCCTGGACGTCGCCGTGGCGATGGCGGGCGGTCCCTTCTTCCTGACCTACCCGAAGGTGGTCAAGGTGAACCTGACCGGGAAGCTTGCGCCCTGGGTTTCGGCCAAGGACGTCATCCTCAAGCTCCTCGAGATCCTCACCACCAAGGGGAACGTGGGGTGCATCGTCGAGTACGGCGGGGAGGGGGTCGCCACCCTGTCCGTCCCCGAGCGGGCGACGATCACGAACATGGGGGCGGAGCTCGGCGTCACCACCTCGATCTTCCCGTCCGACAAGGTGACGAAGGCGTTTCTCAAAGCCCAGGGGCGGGAGGACCAGTGGGTCAAGCTTGCCGCCGATCCCACCGCGAAGTACGACCGGGTGATCGACCTCGACCTCTCCGCGCTCGAGCCGATGGTCGCCCAGCCGCACAGCCCGGACAACGTCGTCCGGGTCAAGGACATCGCGGGAAAAGCGGTCGACCAGGTCCTCGTCGGCTCCTGCACGAACGCCTCCTACAAGGACATCACGACGCTGGCGAGAATCATGAACGGGAGACTGGTCCGGGACAACGTCTCCTTCGGCGTCGCCCCCGGCTCGCGGCAGGTGCTCCAGATGGCGGCGAAGGAGAGCAGCATCGCCTCCCTGGTGGGGTCCGGTGCCAGGATCCTCGAAACGGCCTGCGGCTTCTGCATCGGGGCCGGGCAGGCGCCTCCCTCGGGCGGGGTCTCGGTCCGGACGAACAACCGGAACTTCGAGGGGCGGTCCGGGACCAAGAGCGCCGGGATCTTCCTCGTCTCCCCCGAGACGGCCGCCGCGTGCGCGCTCAAGGGCGAGATGGCCGACCCCCGGGACGTGGCGGCGGAATTCGGGATCGAATACCCGGAGGTGAAGGTGCCCAAGAAGTTCCTGGTGGACGACTCGATGGTGCTGGCGCCCGCGGAGGACCCCTCGAAGGTGGAAGTCCGCCGGGGGCCGAACATCGGGAAGCCGCCGGAGAGCGTTCCTTTGCCCGAGACGATCCGCGGCGAGGTCACCCTCAAAGTGGGGGACAAGATCACCACCGACCACATCATGCCCGCGGGGGCGAGGCTCAAGTACCGCTCGAACATCGGCAAGTACGCCGAGTTCGTCTTCGAGGGGGTCGACCCCGCGTTCAGCAGGCGGTCGCTCGAGAACAAGGCGAAAGGGGTCCACAACGTCGTCGTGGGCGGGATGTCGTACGGCCAGGGGTCGTCGCGGGAGCACGCGGCGATCTGCCCGAGCCACCTGGGCGTGCGCGCGGTGATCACGAAGTCGTTCGAGCGGATCCACTCGGCCAACCTGATCAACTTCGGGATCGTTCCCCTTCTGTTCGCCGACGAGGCCGACTACGACCGGATCGACCAGGGGGATGCGATCGAGATCCCCGGCATCCGGGAGGCGATCCAAAAGGGGCCGACGGTCCGGGCCCGGAACGTGACCAAGGGGTTCGAGTTCGAGGCGAAGCACTCCCTCACCGGCCGCCAGGTCGACATCGTCCTGGCCGGCGGGCGACTGGCCTACACGAAGGAGAAAGGGGCCTTCTAGGCGGCTTCGCCCGGTTCCGGAGCAGGGTTTTTCAGAAACGGGTCGCCCTTTCTGGTATCATCGGCATGAGGCGCCGGCGATGGGCCGGGGCCGCCTCAAGTTCACCCGGAGGGGTCGCGTGCCGCGGGACGACTGGAAGTACGACGAGGAAGTGTGGGACGACGAGAAGGGGGAGAAGGAGCTTCCGCCGGAAAAGCAGTGTCCCCGCTGTCTCCACTGGCTGCCTCAGGAGGATCCGCACTGCAGCTGGTGCGGGAAGGTGTTCCCGCCGAAGGACCGGTAGCGGCTACTCGAGGAGCGCGTACCGGGGGAGCACCCCCGGGGGGATGTCCTCCACGAACCGGGACGGAAGGGAGAGCACCGTCCCGGAGGCCCGTTCGTAGATATTGACGGGGTAGGTCAGCACCAGGGTGTCCTTCGCCCGGGTCGCCGCGACGTAGAGGAGCCGCCGCTCCTCCTCGATCTCCTCCTCGTCTTCCGCCGCCCGCGCCAGCGGGAGTTTTCCGTCCAGCACCCAGATCAAGAAGACGACCTTCCACTCCAGCCCCTTGGCGGAGTGGATCGTCGACAGCGTGAGCGTGTCGTCGTCCCCCTCGGGGGCCGCGATCCCTCCGACGGATGCCTCGGGCGGCTCCAGCGTGACCTCGGCGAGGAAGGAAGAGAGCGCGCGGTGGCGGGCGCAGAGCGACTCGAGGTGCTCCAGGTCCTTCAGCCGCCGCGGGTAGTCGTCGAACTTCGCCTCCAGGATCGGGCGGTAGTACGCGAGGACCCGGGCCATCGCCTCGGCGGGGGGAAGCGGCGTTTCCGTGAGTTCCTTGAGGCACCCGGCCAGCCGGGCGGCGCCTTCGGACGCCTTCAGCGCGGCGAGCGAGGCGAGGACGGGGGCGTGCGACGCCTCCGCGTACGCGCGGCGCGCGATCTCCGCGCTCCGCTTGCGGCCGACGCCGGGGAGGAGCATCAGGGCCCGGGAGAGGGAGAGGGTGTCCCGCGGGTTCTCGGCCATCCGCAGGTGGGCGATCACGTCCTTTACGTGCGCGGTCTCCAGGAACTTGAAGCCGCCGTACTTGCGGTACGGGAGGTGCCGCTTGGCGAGCTCGATCTCGAGGTCGAAGGAGAGGTAGGCGGCCCGGAACAGGACGGCGATCTCCCGCAGGGGGATCCCCTGGTCCTCGTGCAGTTCGAGGATCCGGTCGGCGACGAAGGCGGACTGGATCCGCTCGTTCGGGGCGGACAGGATCGTCGGCTTCTCGCCGCCCCCCCGGGCGGTGAAGAGGCGCTTGGGGAACTTCTCCGCGGCCCGGGCGATGATCTCGTTCGTGACGTCCAGGACCGGCTGGACGCTCCGGTAGTTCTCCTCCAGGTAGACCACCTTCGTCCCGGGGAAGTCCGAGGGGAAATCGAGGATGTTGCGGAACCTGGCCCCGCGGAACGAGTAGATGCTCTGGGAGTCGTCGCCCACCGTCATCACGTTGCCGTGGGCGGCCGCAAGAAGCCTTAGGATCTCCGCCTGGATCCGGTTCGTGTCCTGGTACTCGTCGACCAGGAGGTGGCGGTACGCCTCGGAGACGGCCCGCCGGATCCCCTCGTGCTCCCCGAGGAGGGCGGCCAGGTGGACGAGCAGGTCGTCGTAGTCCATCAGGTTCCGTTCCCGCTTCGCCGCCTCGTAGAGGCGGTGGATCCGGAGAATGTCGTCCAGGCAGTAGAGGAAGTGCGGGGCGTACCGCTCCACGGCGACGGCGACGTCCTCGCCCCGGTTGACCGCCCGGCTGTAGAGATCCGCGAGGGTCTCCTTCCGCGGGAAGCGGGTCGTCTTGTGGCCGACGTGGATCTCCTGGCGCAGGAGCCCGACGAGCTCCTCCGAGTCGGCGCGGTCGAGGATCGTGAAGTTCCCGCCGAACCCGATCGCCCCCGCGTGGCGCCTGAGGACCGCGTTCGCGAAGGAGTGGAACGTGCCGCCGGCCACCGTTTCGCATCGCCGGTCGAGCAGGAGCGAGGCGCGCCGGAGCATCTCCTCCGCGGCCCTCCGCGTGAAGGTGAGCAGGAGGATGGAGGCGGGGGGGACGCCGGTCTCCACGAGGCGGGCCACCCGGTAGATGAGCGTGCGGGTCTTGCCCGTCCCGGCCCCCGCGATGACGAGCAGGGGGCCGTCCCCGTGGAGAACCGCCTCCCGCTGCTGCGGGTTCAGGACCCGCTCGTAGTCGATCCTCCCCGATCCCGCCGGGACTTCCCGGACGGTGTACCGCTTCGGCAAAACCGGCCGTTCGTCACGCCGCATAGCAGTAGAGGCAGCCGTGCCGGCAGGTGTGGTAGGAGCCGATGTCCCGCGAGGCGTCGCAGAGGCAGCCGGGCCGCACGGGCTTGGGCGACGCGGGGATGTCGGCGCGGGGGTAGAGCTCTTTCAGATACCCGCCGTCCACGCAGGCCCCGGGGGGGATCCCCCACTCCGCCAGGAGGGGAGAGCAGCAGGAGCGCATCGCAAGCCCGCGCGCCCCTCCGATGGCGGCGATCCGCTCCACGGCGGCCTTCAAGCCCGGGGCCCGCTCCCAGATCCCCGGGAGGTGGCGGGTCGCCCGCAGACTCTTGCGGTACGGGTGGGCGAGACTTACGGTGCACCGGCCGGACAGCCCGGCCAGGGCCTGCGAAACCCGGTCGAACCGCTCCACCAGGCGTTCCGGGGGCTCGCCGGGCAGGAGGGGGTCGAACCTCCACAGCACCCGCCCCGGGCCGACCGCCTCCGACAGCCGTCGGAAGGCGTTGACCGACTCCGGGAAGGAAGGGACGAACGGTTCGACCTTTCGGGGGTACCCCGTGACCGTGACGTGGAAGACGGAAGGAACCCCCCCGCGCTCGAGGCGCCGAAGGACGGGGAGGAAGGGGCGCGGGTCGCGGGTCCAGAAGAGGAACGCCGCCACGTCTTCCCTCTCCAGGGAGACGGCCGAACGCAACCCGGAGTACGGGTTCCGGTATTCGGCGACGCCGCGGGACAGGCACGCCGCGAACCACTCCGCTTGGAAGGCGGGGACGTCGGTGCGGCGCGATGCGCTGATGATGACGGGCGGGGCCACGCACGTATTGTACCACCCCGCCCGCCGCCGTTTCCTACGGAGTCGTAAGACGGTTGTGCTTCGCCCGGTAGATGTGCCGGCTCGACCGGTCGAGCCGATGATGGACGCGGGCCCGGTCGCCGCAGGTGAAATCGCCGTCCGCACGGAGCCGTCGCTCGAACCGCTCGATCCGGAACTGCTCCCCTTCGAGGCGGGCCGCCTCTCCGGGGGTGAGCGATCCGCTGCGGATCCCCTCGAAAATGCGATGCTGCTGGTGCCGTTGCCTCTGCTTTACCCCTCCGGCTTCCGCCGGGAGCGCCGTCGCCGTCGCGAGCGCGAGAGCAAGCGCCGCTGCCACTGCCATCCTCATCGGTTCTTCCTCCTTTCCTAGTGGGAAAAAATCCTTTTCTGCCGGGTTGAACACGGGAAAAAAGAAAAAAGGTCCGGGAGTTTTTCTCCGCTTGACAGGGAATAGGCGCACTGCTACAGTTTGCTCTGTTTCAAATTTTGGGCACAACGCTCAGGTTAGAAACGCAATTCAAGAAGGAGGTACAAGCAAGTGGCTCAAGGCACCGTGAAGTGGTTCAACGACGCGAAGGGGTACGGTTTTATCGCCCAGGAAGGGGGACCGGATGTATTCGTCCACTTCAGCGCGATCAAGGGCGAGGGCTTCAAGTCGTTGAAGGAGGGCGAACGCGTCGAGTTCGAGATCACAGAAGGCCCCAAGGGACCGCAGGCGGCGAACGTCAGCAAAGTGATCTGAGAACAGGGCACTGCGCCCGAGGGGAGCAACCCACCCCGACAACCAAAACCCCGGTGATCGCTCACCGGGGTTTTTGATTTCATGGACCCGGAACAATCGCTTCCTCCCCATATCTCGACGGTGGCGGACGCCCGGCAGGTCCAGGAGCGCCTGAGGGCCCGGGTGCGCCATCTGCCGCTGCGCCTGGACCGCGTCCGGCTGGTCGGGGCCGCCGACGTGACCTTCCTCGTCCGAAAAGAGGTGGTGGCGGCGGCCGTCGTCGTGTTCGACCAGGAAACGGAGACCGTTGTCGAGGAACGGACGGCCGTTTGCCGCGTCCGGTTCCCCTACGTACCGGGCTACCTCACGTTCCGGGAGGGGCCCGCGGTCCTGGCGGCGTGGAAAAGGCTTTCCCGAAAGCCCGACGTCATGCTCTTCGACGGGCACGGGGAGGCCCACCCGAGGCGGTTCGGCATCGCCTCCCACATGGGAGTCCTTCTTTCCGTGCCGAGCGTCGGGTGCGCCAAGAAACGGCTCGTGGGGGAGCACGGTCCCCCGGGGCCCCGGAAAGGGGATTTTGCCCCCCTCCTCCTCGACGGGGAGACCGTCGGGGCCGCCGTCCGGACGAGGGCGGGCGTCAAGCCCGTCTTCGTGTCGCCCGGCCACCTGGCGGATCTTCCGACGTCGATCGCCCTCGTCCTTTCCCTCTGCTCCCGGTACCGCCTTCCCGACCCGGCGCGGCGGGCCCACCAGCTCACCCAGGAGATGCGGAAGGGACGTTGATTTTCCCGATTCGGCGCCCATGGGGCCGCCGGCGAACCGGGGCCCCCGGCTCGCGGGGAGTCGGCTCGGCTACGCTCGCGACCTTCGCCCGCTCGCTGCCGGTTCCGCTCGACGTCATACTTCCTCGCTCCACAGGCCGCCTCGCCGACCCCCCCCCGCCTCGCCCTGGGTTCCCGGTTCCAGGAGCCGGCGCCGGGACCGGCCGGATCGGGGAATTCATCGCGCCTTCCGGATCTCCTGCGTCAGCTGGTGGGCCCGCCGCGCCGGGTCGGGAAGGCGGTACCGGGAGCAGAGGGAAAGGACGAGGGCGATCGACGTCGGAAGATCCGCCAGGTGGCCGGGCGACACGAAGACGGGCTTGACGCCCGCCC
>DASUAN010000001.1:0-4728 GCA_035763765.1 Candidatus Deferrimicrobiaceae bacterium | reverse complement strand
CCTGATGGGGTCCAATCCGGAACTGGCCCAGTCTCTCATCGAGCGCGGAATCGCGGACAGTTTCGTCGACCGGCTAGCCATACCGCCGGAGGTCTTCGGTCCCATTCCTCCGCAGGCATCCTACGAAGAGTGGATGGCGCGAACGGAACCGTTCCGCCACGCGGTATACGCCAAAAACGGAGGCCGTCCGGTGGACCGGATCTTCGAGCACACCGGGGCGTTCAACTTTCCCCTGCTTGTGTCCGCCCTGGCCGAAAAAGGCTCGCTCGTCTTCTTCGGAGCGACGGGGAAGGGGATCAAAGGAGAGTACAAGGAAACGTTTTTCTACGGCGGAAGGCGGTTCGTTTTCGATGCACGGTGGGTCTGGATGCGGCAGAAGCAGATCCTTTTCCGGAAAGCGACACCGGACGCGATCTTTGCGGAAATCGGTCTTCTTCCCGGTCGAAGGGGACTGATCTGGGGAGCGGACGCCTACTCCCGAAGTTTCGCGCGGGCTGCGCTGGCCCGCGGCGCGGAACTCGCCGTCGTCGCATCCCGTTCTGCGGAAAAGAAGGGGATCGCCGCGCTTCGCCGGATGGGCATCCCCCCGACCCGCGTGATCGACCGAGACGGGCTGCGACTCCCGGAGGACATGCCCGACCCTCTCACGCCCGAAGGAAAACCGAATCCCGAATACGCCTCCGAGTTCATGAAGAACGCCCAGGCTCTCGGAAAGGCGTACTGGGGGATCTTCGGTCCGAGGCAGAGCCCCGATTTCGTCGTGGAGCGCCCGGACCAGAGCACCCTCCACTTCAGCACGTTCGTCCTGCGGGACTTCGACGAGAAAAACGCGATGCCCTGCGGATTCGTCGTCTGCCGGGGGAAATCGGATCGTTCGATCCTCGGTTCCCACATGTACCGCGGGGACCAGGCGGCGGAAGTCGTCCGTCTCCTCTCGGAAGGGAAAATCGTCATGGAACAGGAAGACCTCGAGATCACCACTCTGGACGGTCTCCCCGGGATCCAGCAGAAAATGTTGGACGGAACCATGGAAAAACCGAAAGGGGTGGCGCTCGTCCAGGCGGACCGTCCCGGCCGGACGATCCGGGAGTATGAGGACTCCTTCCTGGGCGAGCGGCTGCGGAGCGCCGACCCGAAGGGGAGCCGGTTTCTCGAGGTGAGGCTCCTGGGCGATGTCGCGGTGGTCACTCTCACCCGTCCGGAGGCGCTGAACGCACTCAACGAGGAACTGCTCTCCCAGTTTTCCTCCCTCGTTCGCGATCTGGCTTCCCTGGGAGCGGTCGAGGGGCGTAAGGTCCGTGCCCTGGTGCTGACGGGTTCGGGGAGGGCATTCGTCGCCGGAGCCGACGTGAAGGAATTCCTCGGCAAGTCCGCCGAGGCGATCGGCGCCCTTGCCGCCAAGAACATCGCCGTCTTCACGGAACTCGAGAACCTGTCCCTTCCCGTCGTCGCAGTCATCGACGGGTTCGCCCTGGGGGGCGGCAACGAACTGGCCATGAGCGCCCACTACCGGATCGTGACGGAGAACGCTCTCCTGGGCCAGCCCGAGGTCAAACTGGGCATCATCCCCGGATACGGCGGGATGCAACGCCTTCCTCGACTTGTGGGGCCGTCTCGCGCGGCGGAGATGAGCGCCAACGGGGAGCCGGTGGACGGGTACACCGCAGTGGCATGGGGCCTGGCGAACGAATTCGTCCCGTCGGCGACCGCCCTCTCCGTCGCCGTACGGAGGGCGCAGGCGTTTCTTTCGGGAGAGAAAACCGTTCCGCGGAAGGAATGGGATGCCGTCGCGGCGGGACAGCGGGAGGCGCTTGACCGCGTTTTCGAAAGGCCGGACGTCCGCGAGATCCTTTCGATCGCTGCTCCCGGCCCGGAGGAGGCGAAGGAGATCCGCGTAGCAAGAAGTGCCGCCGCGAAGGGAGCTTTTCTGGCCATGAAATACGGGTACGAGAACGGGTTTTCCGCCGGCCTCGCGAACGACGCCCGCGCCTTCGGGGAAATCACCGCTTCCCCGGCGGGGCAGGAATGGGTGAACCGCTTTCTTACCAAGGACCCGATGCAGTCGTCTTTTCTGGAGCTTTTCGCCGCGGAAAAGGATTGAGATGACCGAAAACCCAACCCCTATCAGCAAGAAGGCGCCGGGGGACCGACCGATCTCCTTCACGGAGATCGGAAGGATCGCCTCCCTCATCATGGATCGGGCCTCCGAGGGGAAAGTAACGGATCTGCCTTCCTCCACATTGAAGGAAATCCTCTCCATCTTCCGTAAGCGGAAGTCGCCCGGCTTTCTGGACTCCATCGACCCTTCCGCCGTGAAGACCTTCGGAGCCCGCATCGCCCGGACCCTGGAAAAAGGGGAAGTGCGGGTGCGCGTGGTGGACCTCGGAGACGTGGTCGGGTTCCCGAGGGAAAATGCCCGCCCGGTCTGCGAGGTGCTGCTCGTCGACAGGGGGGGAAAACTTCTCTGGGAGGGGAAGAAAGGGCTTCTCTCCGATGGAAGGGCCACCGCCACGATTTTCCTCCCCTCCGCATTCCTCGAAAAAACGCGGTCGCGTCCCCACCTTCTCCTCCAGACGATCCTGCACCCTGTGCTGGAATGGATCCTCGGATTCCCCCACATGGTCGCCGTACTCTGCGAGTCGGCCTACAACGCCTCCCCTCCCGGTCCGGAAGGCGACGAGGTGAGCGACCTGAACCGATTCCTCGCGGAGGAAGCCGGCAAGGAGCGGGATTTCGCCTATTTCGACCGGATCCTCGGGACGTCGTACGAGCCGGACGAGTTCCGAATGGAGGAGCTGGATGCCCGGTTCGGCGCCGAGGAATCGAAAAAGGCCAAAGTCGTCGCCCTGGCGAACGCGATGGGGGCGAACTACCGGAAGCTGATGGAGAGGATTCTCTCCTCGGTGAAAGAGGAGATCGCACGGGAGAGGATCGCAAAGGCGCGCAATTCCCTGGACGAGGGGGATTCCGAGCGGGCGCTCACGTTCCTGCGTCCGCTGTTCGGGGACCCCGGCATCGAGGAGAAGGTCCGGGAAGAGGCCGCGATGCTCGTCGGGATCGCCATCCGGTCGTACGCACTCGACGCCGATCCCGCCTACGAGGGGCTGCGCCTGGAAAACGGGGAGATCCGGGGCGATGTCCTCTCGGGCAGGAAGGCCAGAGAGTTCGCGCACCTTCTCAACGAAGCGATCGAAGTCGTTCGGAAAACCCGGGAAGCGCTCGGCCCCCAGACCGCGGGCGACTGGGGAACCGACCCCCTGGGGGAAAACGGCGTTTCTCGAATCATCCATGTGATTCCCGACCTGGAGCGTCCGTCCGCCAAATTCATCGACGGTCACGATCGGGTGCATTGGGTTTTTCAGAAATCGTTCGTCGAGGCGCTCCTTTCCAGCCATGTTTCCGGAAAGACTCCGCTGGGGATCCCCGCCGTCATGGCCTGCCGGTTCGTACGGGACGGCGCATTCCCCGACGAGAAGCTCAAGATCGACCGGCAGTTCACCGTCGCGGTCAAGGGAGCCATCGAGGGGTACCGGTTTTTCCAGGCTTTGCCGATTGCCGCCCGCGAGGAAATGGCAGCGTTCTACGAGTCGAGCGGAACGGCGGACCCCCTCTACCGCCTCTTCCTTTCCCTCGGCGAGGAGATCCATCCAGCCCGTGCCAGCCATCTCATCCGAAGGGTCGTGGCGAAAACACATTCCTACAACTACGTGCAGTACCCGGAAACTCCCCTCGCGGGGAAGGTGATCGTCATCACCGGCGGAGGAACGGGAATGGGGAGGGCGCTGGCGCTGGAGGCCGCGATCCAGGGCGCCAACGTCGTCATCACCGGCCGGCGCCCCCATCCTCTCGAGGAAACGAAGGCCGACATGGACGACTTGATCCGCCACCTCGGGCTTACCAACCAGACGCTCATCGTCCAGGGAGACGTGAGCGACCCGAAGTATGTGGGGGAGATGTTTGACAGGATCGAGCGGGAATTCGGCCGGATCGACGTCCTGTACAACAATGCCGGGGTGTCGGGCCCGGTGGAGTTCGGCTCGGTCTACCGGGAAGAGCACTTCGACCAGTACCGGGAGGCCGTCGGCATCCACCTTACCGGCTCCTGGCTTGCCAGCCTCGAGGCGGCACAGGTCATGGAGCACCAGCCCGAAGGCGGCGTGATCGTGATGGTGGGAACCTTCTACAGCGAGAGCATCCATCGCCACGTCATGCACGCCTATCCGGGGAGACTGCCTTATACCGCCGCCCAGTCCGCGAAGCTTGCGCTCGGCGACTACCTTGCCTGGATGCTCGCCGAAAAGAACATCACCGTTTTGTCTTTGAATCCGTCCGCGGTCTCCACGGAGAGAATCCAGAGGGGGGCGGGAGTGTTCGACAAGGGGGCGAGGGCCCGGGCCAGGATCGGAAGGAGGATCTCCCCCGAGGCCCTCGAGCGGGATACGCTCGACCGGACCGTAGGCCGCGAGTTCGTCTTTCCCCGGGATTTCGCCCGGGTGGCCCTCGAGGTTCAAAGAATCGCATTCCGCCGGACCGAAGGAGGCCATCGCGTCCCGCTGGGGGGAGTGACCTATGAACAGCCCCCGGGCGTTCTTCCCTCTTCCGCCCCGCTTATGCGGTATCCCGACATGGTGGGGAAAGTCGCCCTGGTCACCGTCCACCGCCTCAAGGGAAGCGACATGGTTTTGTTCGAGACGACCGTACGTGCGCTTGCCCGCTCCGGAGCGAATC